>QMNM01000162.1 GCA_003647765.1 Candidatus Cloacimonadota bacterium | reverse complement strand
TTCTTCCATTGCTTTTGCTCGTATTTTCATCTCTTCTTCTGTCAGATAATCTGGGTCATTATCATCAGTAATTTCTATCGGTTCATATCTCTGATAATTATCAATTAGTTTCAAAAATTCCTCTTTTGGAATTGTAACTGTATATTTTGTTTCTGTTTTGTGTAAAGTAAGCATAATCCTATCCTTATTATTTTTAATGAAATTTCAAGAATGCATTTACTTTATCTCTTTTGGTAAATCAAAATCCTATAAAGTGTTGTCAAATTTTTCGTCAATTTTGAATAACTCAATTTGTGAAGTCAAAGTATGTTGTGTCTTATAAGATGTATAAAAAATGGTGGGCAGGGAAGGATTTGAACCTCCGAAGGCTTCGCCAGCAGATTTACAGTCTGCCCCCTTTGACCACTCGGGAACCTACCCACAATAAAATTAGCCACAAAAACACATAAAAGACACACAAAATAATAAAGTGGAGCTGATGGAGGGAATCGAACCCCCAACCTGCTGATTACAAATCAGCTGCTCTACCGTTGAGCTACATCAGCATAAATCTATGTTCTTATAAGGAATGTCAATCAAAAAAATTGTATTTTCTCTGTCAAAATTTTCACATCAATTTAGTAATTATAATACCACTTCCCACTCTGTACCATCTTTTTTATCTATCAAGATTATGCCTAATTTCTTAAGACCAATCCTTATCTTATCAGCTAATTCCCAATCTTGCCTCTGCCTCAATTCCTCTCGGATTTTAATTAACAAACCCAATATATCTTCAAAATTCCTGTCAATATTTTTTTGAAATTTCTCCTCTTTATTAAAAAGTCCAATTATTTTCCCTAATCTATATAAGATAACTGCTAATAAATAGACATCCTGCTTTTCTTGCTTTGTAATTTTCTTGTTTTTGGAAAGACGCTTTTTTATCTCGCGACTTATCTCAAATAAAACTGCTATACCAGAAGCTGTATTAAAATCATCTTCTAATGCAGAAATAAACTTTTGCTCATATTTAGAAAATGCTTCCTTAAACTGCTCTGTTTCATTGAACTCACTTTTAGGTGAGAAATCAGCCAATCTTAAAGAATTGTACAAATTTTCCAGACCTTTCTGTGCCTCTATCATTAGCTGTTCACTAAAATCAATTGGACTACGATAATGTTTAGATAGGAAAAACATTCGTATAACTTCACCATCATACTTTTTTAGTATCTCACGAGTGGTAAAAAAATTTCCTAATGATTTTGACATTTTTTCGCCTTTAATATTAAGGTATTCATTATGCATCCAATAATTGACAAATTTTTTCCCACTTGCAGATTCTGCTTGTGCAATTTCATTTTCGTGATGTGGAAATATCAAGTCAATGCCGCCACAATGAATATCAAAAGGTGTACCCAGATAATGTTGGGACATTACAACACATTCAGTATGCCATCCTGGACGACCTTTGCTCCATGGACTTTCCCAAAATGGCTCATTTGGCTTGGCTTTTTTCCATAACACAAAATCTAATGGATTCCGCTTGGCTTGGTTCTCCTCTACCCTTGCACCAACTTGTAACTTATCAATTAACTTGCCTGACAATTTTCCATAGTTCGCTACCTTTTCTACTGACATAAATACATCTCCATCAGATTCATAAGCATAATCTTTCTCTATAAGTACTTTTATAAGTTCAATCATCTCTTTAACAAAGGCACTGGCTTTTGGATAATAATCAGCTTTTTTAATGCCTAATTTTTCTATATCTTTAAAAAATGCCTTTGTATATTTACTTGCGATTTCAGCAGTAGAAACATTCTCTTCATTAGCAGATTTAATTATTTTATCTTCTATATCTGTAATATTTTGGACATAAATGACTTGATAGCCAATATACTGAAGAAAGTGTCTAAAAGCATCAAACACAATAAATGGTCTTGCATTGCCAATATGGAAAAAATTATACACAGTAGGACCACAAACATACATTTTGACCTTTCCCTCTTCAATTGGCACAAAAAGTTCTTTGGTCCTTGTCAAAGTATTATAAATCTTGAGAGCCATTATAACTCCTATTGCGTTAATATTGTAATATTCGTATCTCCGTAGTTCTTTTCTATAATTATCCTGTTATCAATATCTTGTAATCTCTCTCTATTACTATGTTCTACTACTAATATGCCATCATCCTTTAATATGTCAGAAACAAAAATTTTCCCAACAACTTTTTGGACTATACCTTTATTATAAGGTGGATCTATAAAAATTATATTATAGAATTTCTTATCAGGAAAAGAAGTTAAGTATTTATCAGCACTTTGTCTAAATAATTTAGTCCATTGTTTTACTTGTAATATTTCTATATTCTTTTCAATCAGCCGACTTACTTTATAAGATTTATCTACAAAATGCACCTCTTTTGCTCCTCTGCTTAATGCTTCAAGTCCAAAGCTACCAGTCCCTGCAAATAGGTCTAATACTATTGCTCCTTTTACATAATCTTGAATTACTGCAAATAATGATTCTCTTACTGAATCTGCCGTGGGTCTAATAGAAAGATGCTTGTCCATTTTTAGTTTATGTCTTTTATATATACCAGCAATTATTCTCATTATTTATTCCTAATTTTATAAATACTAATGCAACAAAGTGAAATACAATTGTGTTTGTCAAATTAAATTATGCGACAGTATAAACACTGACGTTGAGTCAATAAAACAACGCTAAAGCGTTCTTTGAATAGCATTCATTATTAAGCCCCAGATTTGTAATGTATAAATTATTAGTATACTCAGAAAAAAAATTTGATATTAAATTATTCAATATCAAATTTTGTCTAATATTGAATTATAGCAAGGAGGAATAGAAATGAAAATAATGAAAGTAATAATAATTGCTATTATACTTAACCTTACATCTTTCTTATCACTATTTGCTGAAATTGATAATTTGGAATCAATTACACAAAATTATAATGGTAGTGATATGTCAAAGGAAAATCCTGAATCAACAAATGAAAAAGTTTCAACTGCTGAACCGATTAAAATTGCTGTTTTAGGTTTCCATTATGAGGATTTAGATGCGAGATATGTAACAGCTAAATTGCCAAAGGATATTGATATGCTCGCACAGAAAAGCGATAAGTTCACTTTAATAAATGAAAAGGAGATGAAAAAGCAAATTAAAAAATATAAGATTAAACTTGAACAAGGTGTAGATCAAGATAAGGCATTAACTATTGCTAAAAATGTTGATGCAGATATTATTATCTGGGGGCAAGTATCTACTATCGGAGAATTGAATTACAATATTGCTGTTTTTATGCTGGTAGCTAAATCAAATGAGATAGAATATTATAATGAACAAATAGAAAAGAAAGCTGAAAGCCGTCAGGAAAAACTGATGGAACTTATTGAAAAAGGAATAGAATTAGTAAGTGCTGTTGGTAAAAAAGAGATGGATATTGCTATGGGATATTTTAATGCCAAACAATATGATAAAGCAAAAGAACAATTCCAAAAACTGTTAACTATAAATCCTAATTCATACAAAGCGTATTATTACATAGCTTATATTGCGGCAATAGAACAGGATTATGATGTAGCTATTGAAAATTATAATAAAGCATTAGAAATTAAACCTGATTATGCTTCTGCTTTAGAAGGTATTGCTTGGGTCTATGACATCACTGGAGAATATGAAAAGGCCATAGAAAAATACAGGCAATTAGCATCTCTTATAAAAGATGACCCTAAATTCTGGCTGAGTATAGGTAAAATATATGAAAAGGTTGATGATTTGGAAGAGGCAATCAAAGCTTATCAAAATTGTATAGATATACAAGATGATAATAAGGAAGCGAACAAAAGTATCGCTAAAATTTATGTGAAGAGAGAAGAATATCAGGAAGCAATTCCATATTGCCAAAAGGTTCTGGAACTTGATATGGATGATGAAGAAATGAATAAGAAACTGGCTATTTGCTATCAGAAAACAGGAAAAATTGGAGATGCAATTATACAGTATAAGTCATTAATTAAAGAATTTCCAAAAAGAAAGACAAACTATCTCAACTTAGCCACTGCATATCTAACAATAGAAGAGCCAGATTCAGCACTTGATGTGCTACAAGAATATATTAAACTTGATGAAAAAAATCCAAAGGGATATTATCGTATTGCTGATATATATCGGCAAAAGAAGAACTATAGTAAAGCAATAGAATTTGCAAATAAAGCAATAGAAATTGCTCCTGATATAGCTGATTCTTATATGATTTTAGGTGAAGTCGCTTATGAACAAGGATATGCTAACTACGAATCTTATCTGGATTACGATAAAAAAGCAAGAGATGCTTCAGGTGCAGAATACGAAAAATTAGATAAATTACGAGTTTCTTCGCGTGAAAAATCACACAACTTATTCATAGAGTCAGAAAATTACTATAAAACTGCACTTGAAAAAACAGATAAAATGTCAATTAAGTCCAGTATCAACGAAAAATTAAAAATAATTAATCAACTGAAAAAGGAAACTGAGAAAAGTTTCTTTGATAAATGATGTTTTAATAATGGAGTTATGCTAATTCAACACAACAGTGAAACGCAGCTCAAGTTCAAAGAATTTGAGTCAGGTTTCTGTGACTATATTAAAAAATGAATTTTCAAGAGATTATTCTTACCCTCCAGAATTACTGGAAGGAACAAGGGTGTATCATTCTACATCCCTATGA
>QMNM01000161.1 GCA_003647765.1 Candidatus Cloacimonadota bacterium | reverse complement strand
ATTCGTTATCTTGCCAATACAAATGGTAACAGATAAAATTCATTTTGTTCTTGTAATAATCATAAAACATAGTAGAGGATTTTAATATCAATAAATATATTTAGTAATAGAATTTACTTTTATTTAAGTAATCTCTGTTGCTAAGTATAAATCAGATAACATAAGAATATAAGGAGAGAATAATGAAAAAGTACTTATTATCCCCTGGCCCGACTCCTGTTCCTGAGGAATGCTTGGCAAAGATGGCTGAGCCGATTATTCATCATAGAACTCCTGCGTATGTAGAGATGAATAAATTGGCAATGGAAAAGATGAAGAAAGTGTTCTATACGGATGGCGATGTATTGATTTTTGTGTCAAGTGGAACTGGTGCGATGGAAGGTGCGGTTGTTAATACAATTGATAAGAACGATAAAGCAATAGTTGTTCGGTCTGGTAAATTTGGAGAGAGATGGGGCGAACTTGTTGAAACTTATGGTGGAGTTCCACTTTATATTGACTTGGAATGGGGGAAAAAATTGGAGCCCAAACTAATTGCTGATTTATTAGATAAAAATCCTGATACAAAAGCTGTTTTTACTACTTTGACAGAGACCTCTACTGGTATTGTTTATCCAATCAAGGAGATTGGAGAGATTGTTTCCGGGACAGACGCTTTGTTGATTGTAGATGCTATTTCTGGCTTAGGGGGTCAGGAATTCTATATGGATGACTGGAAAGTAGATATTACTGTTTCTGGCTCACAAAAGGGCTTGATGCTTCCTCCTGGACAAGCTTATGCAGCTGTAAATGAAAAAGCATGGAAAATTATTAAGCAAAAAAGTCGTGCCTGTTATTATTTCAATTGGGCTAAATATCTTAAAGGTCAAGTTGGAGCTGGAAAAGACCCGTTTACAGGAGCAGTATCACATACAAAAGCACTTTTGAAAGCATTAGAAATTATTGAAAAAGACACAATGGAAAGCCGTTTTCAACGGTATAAAGTTCTTGCAAAAGCGTGTAGAGCTGCAGTTAATGCAATCGGACTGGAATTATTTGCAGAAGTGCCTTGTGATGTTGTAACTGCTGTAAAAGTGCCAGAAGGTATTGATGGCAAACTCTTGGTAAAAAAATTACGAGATGAATATGGAGTTACTATTGCTGGTGGACAAGCACATGTAGCTGGCAAAATTTTCCGTATCGCTCACATGGGCTATATTGAACGATTTGATATTATTATAATTATATCAGCTCTTGAAATGGTACTTGCTGAACTTGGTTATGAATTTAGAATGGGCAATGGTGTAGCAGCTGCTCAAAAAATTCTTGCGGAAGAATATATTTAGTTCACTATAAGTATAAATAAAGGCGACATAACTTCTTATGCCGCCTTTTCGTTTATAAACAAAAATTGTGGTAGTGTAACACACCAATGCCGAGTTAATTATCCCTAAAAATTAAATACAGAGACAATTAAAAATTGAAAGTTAAAACTAATCAAGGAACAATATGAGTTCCAGCATTTCCTTGTAAGGTATCAATTGCTCTATCAAGTGAAGTGATAATAGCCCTTTCTCCACCTGCTTTTATAAATCTGATACAGGCAAGCATTTTTGGACCCATACTACCAGATAAGAAATGCCCTTCTCTAAGATATTTTTCAGCTTGACTAATACTAATTTCACCTAACTTTTTCTGATTTGGCATACTATAATTCAGGTATGCATTTTCAATATTTGTCAGAATTAGAAAAATGTCAGCATCCACTACCTCTGCTAATTTTTGCCCTGCTTTATCTTTATCTATAACTGCTTCTATACCAACCAATTGTCCGTCTGATTTTTCAACAACAGGTATGCCACCACCACCAGATGCAATAATTATTGCCCTTGCTTTAACTAATGCTTTAATACAATTTGCTTCTATTATACCGATTGGGTCTGGAGATGGAACAACACGCCGCCACTGTTTCTCACCATTCGGTCTGACCTGTTTGACTATATAACCCTTTGTCTTGTTTAATTCCATTGCTTGATCTTTTGTATAAAATGGACCTACTGGTTTAGTTGGATCATCAAAATCAGGATCATCTTTACTAACAAGAACCTGTGTAATTACTGTTGTTATTGGTATGTTTTTTCCCTTCTTTCTAAAAAAATTCTGCAATTGATTTTGAAACATATAACCTATCTGTCCCTGAGTCATAGCACCACACACATCTAATGGCTGTGGAGGAACTATCTGTTTTGCTTCCTCCTGTTGAATAAGCAAATTCCCTGCCTGTGGTCCATTTCCATGTGTGAGAATCAATTTATAACCTAATTCATTCATTTTCACTAACTGCTTACAAGTAATAGCCACATTTCTAAATTGCTCGTAAGCAGTCCCTATTTCATCCGCTTGTTTAATTGCATTACCACCTAATGCAATTACTACTAATTTTCGGTCATTTTTCATAGTATCTCCAAAAGAGTTCATACCAAACTGTTATAGAACTGAATAATACAGCACTTTTCGTCTATGCTCAGACTGATAATAAGTACATAGTTGTACTGAATTTTCAATATTTCAATTCGTAATTTGCAATTCCTAACTTTTAATTAGATTAGCCATTGTCAGAGCCATAACAGATTTCTGTATATGTAAGCGGTTTTCTGCTATATCATAAATTATTGATCTTTTCCCAGAAGCAACATCATCTGTTACCTCATTACCTCGGTCAACTGGCATTGGATGGATAAATAAAGCATTATTTGTTAATCGCATTTTCTCTTCATCACAAATCCAGTTTGTATATTGCATTGCTTTTTCAATCTCTTTTGCTTTATTAAATTTACCTGAATCATAAGCATCTGGACTCATCCAGTTTCTTGAATATACAACATCTGCACCATTATAGCCCTCTTTTACATTATGGACTATTTCAAACTTTGCATTGTTTTTAGCACAGTTATATTTTGTCATTTCAATGACTTCTGGATCAAGCTCATAGCCATCTGGGTATGCAAGGGTTATATCCATTCCAAATCTTGAATTTATAATCAAACTTTCCTGCACAGAACACCATGACCTTGCTAATGCTCCATTTCCCCAAATTTGCAATAGTTTTTTGCCTTTCAAATTCTTTCCAAGATGCTTTCGTAAGCCCATTACATCTGCCAAACCCTGACAAGGATGATATTTGTCATCCGCCATATTTATTACAGGAATTGTGCAATATTTGGCATATTCTCTAATCAATTTGTCGCCATCACCATAAGCAGAGATTTTATCTTCTAAAATTCTAATGCCTAAACCAACAGCATATCTGCTCATCACATTTGCCGCATCTTCTATTGTTTCACCAGTACTTTTTTCTGTTTTCAAACGCATTGATTTTGGCTCTAAAAATTGTGCATGACCTCCGAGCTCGGTCGCCGCAGCTTCAAATGATTGACGCGTGCGAACCGAGGGATTGTAAAAAAACATAAGAAATGTCTTAAATCTAAGCAAAGAAGTGTACTTATTTGAATACCTATGCTTTTGCATATCTTCTGCTAATTCTATGACTCTTATAAGTTCCTCAATTGACCAATCTTGTGTGCAGATGAGGTCTCTACCTATTAAATCCATTTCTGTCTCCTATGAATTTTTGCAGTCAAATCATATAATCAAATTAAGAAATAACAGTATAAGTGATGGAGCATAAATTTCCTTGTATTTAAAGTATCAAAATAATATTTTTTATATTTGTGTCTTTGTAGCTCTGTGGTGAAATATTTTTCCTGAAAACTTTTGCCCAGGCACTTAATAGCAAAATTAGCTGAGTTTTTTAACTTCTAATAATGGTTTCAGCAAGTTTTAGATCATACGGTTCTGTAATTTTAATATTATCAGGACTACCTTGATATACATATACATCTTCCTGCATTTCCTCTAACAATGAAGCATCATCTGTTATTGTATGTTCTGCCTTCAAGTTCTTATATGCATTTAATATCAAATCATATTTGAAGATCTGTGGAGTAAAAATTTGCCAGAGGAATTTTCGTTCTGGTGTAGAATGGACAACTCCTTCATCTACAACTTTAATTGTATCCTTTGCAGGAATACCTATAATTACAGCATTTTTTTCTTGAACCAACTTTATCATTTCCAAAATATCATCTTTATGAACAAAAGGTCTAACGCCATCGTGAATAAGTACTATATCTGTATCCTGAGCACAGCTTTTTAATGCATTAAAAACAGAGTCCTGCCGTCTCTCTCCTCCAATTACAATTTTAATTTTATCTTTTGAAAATTTATATTGTTCAAATAATAAGTCATTCATTTTTTCTTTGTCATCCTTGTTCACTACTACAATAAGACCACTTATTTCTGGATGATAATAGAACTTTTCTATAGTATGAATAATAATTGGCTTATCTAATAATTTCAGGAATGGCTTGCTTATTTCTGAGTTCATTCGTAGACCTTTACCTGCCGCAAGTATAATCGCTATATTTTTGCTCATATTCTTCTCTCTAAACTTACCAGGACTTTCACAGTCGCAATATTAATTGCGAGTGGATAAATCCACACGCTAAGTCAAAGAAAGCGTTCTAAAGAACGCTATATTATAGGACGCTTTAGCGTTCTTTTATTGACTCAGCCTCTGTGTTTACACCGTTGCAATATCTTGTAAAGATATAAATTTGACAATTTAATCATTATTTTTTGAAATTTTACAAATTAGTTTGGCATCTAAAATGTATATGT
>QMNM01000160.1 GCA_003647765.1 Candidatus Cloacimonadota bacterium | reverse complement strand
TTCGGTTTCCAAAGTTTAATAAAATAATAATCATTGTTAAAACAATTAAAAATTGTACTGTGTTTCAATACGAATCTGTTACCAAAGCTTTTATAACCATATAAATCTGCATCTTCATCTTTTGTAGCATTTGTATTAAATGATATTTCTTGAATATTATCAAATCCAAGTTTGTTTAATAAAATTTTTCCATAATAATTTGCATTTTCATCAAGATGTAAATAAAAAGATCCATTGTTTTTTAACACCATTTTAATAAAATTTAACCTATTATTCATCAATGTTAGCCAAGAACTGTCTTGATAATTGTCTTTATATAAGAAATCACTTCCAGTATTAAACGGAGGATCAATATAGATACACTGAATTTTCTCTTTATATTTTTCAAGAAGTAAATTCAATGCTTGCCAATTTTCGCTTTTAATTAAGATTCCGTCTATTAAGTCATCTAAATTTCCTTTTTCTGATAACTTCTCAAGTAATCTTTCTTTAAAATCTTGTGAAAAATATTTTGTATCAACAGGTAGTTTTTTATACTCCTTGTCCATAAGGTCATTTTTGGCGATTAAATCATTTTTGTTCCTTATCAGTCCAAAACCCAGTTTTTCCCATTCTTTTAATTGTTCTTTATTTTCAATAATCTCTTTGTGGAACTCCTCTGGAACACGGTCAATAGTAATGACATAATCAGTTTTAAGGACAAATTTTTTCTTTTCCCAGAGCATTTTTTGGAAATCTTCTATCTGTGCCAAAAACTCAATAATTATCTCTCCAATATTCTTTACTAGCTTTGCTCGTGTAATATGTTTATCAAAATATTTTTCGTTTTCTGTGTCTAAACAATCAATATCTAAAACCTCTGTCTTTATAAAGTAATCAAGTTCTCTTTCAAGAAAACCTTTTAAATCTTTATGAATGAAGAAATCAGATGTAATTTTTCTTGTATATTTATAGATATGTTTTTGTAGAAATGTTCTATCAGGATTTTTTTCAGTTGGGTCTTTTGTTAATAGAATAGATTTTGGTTCTATTTTTTCAATCAAATTAATAATTTTGTCATTCAGGATTTTGTTAATTTCACTTTGTTTAATACCTGTTTGTTTTAATTTTCCTTCTTTTGTCTTAACTGGATAATCTTTTATATCCAAGTCAGCAAGATGTCTATAATCAAATTTTATTAAGCATATCTTATTATTTATTTCAATTGGATTGTCAGGTGATAAGAAGAAATATTTTCTATTGCCTTTAACATTTCCTGCTTCTACTTCTGCAAAATTAGTTCTAAATATAAATTTCCAACCATTTTTATTGAATTCATAATCCTTAAAAACTTCTCCTGTCTTAACATAATACTGGTCAAAGTTTGCCCAGTAAAGTTTTACTTCTTCTCCGCTGTATGGAATAGCATATTTATATTGTTTGGAAGAATATCGTCTTTTTGAAATGAAATCTCCATCTTCGTAATATCTGGAAAAGAAATTGTAAAGGTCGTTGAAAACTTGTAATTGGATATTTTCAATAATATCTACTTCATCCTTTTTTTCTAACAAATTATAATATTTTTTTACTATAGATAAGTCACCATATTTATCTTTTAATTTTCCATTAGTTAGATATTCTTTACCTAAATTTTCTTCAATTTTATCTTCAGTTTTTTTTATTTCGTCATCTAAATTTTCATACTTTTTCTTTTTATGTTTTTTAAATTCTTTGTCAACTGCTTTGATTAAATCCTGATCAATAAAATTTTCAATTTCTTTTCGCTTGTAATTCATTATGCGATAAATACCAAAGTCCAGTTCAGCAGAATCAAACTGGAAAAGGACTTTTAAGTGATTTTTCAATTTGTTGATTATTTCATTGTCCTGATAAGTATTAAATTTATTCATTTTTACCTCTCTAAATTGAAGTGATATAAATCCTTACTGTATCCTATCCAACCTCTCCTTTGCTATCTTACCCCATTGATTATTCACACCATTATTCTTAATCACCTTTTGATAAATCATCTTCGCTTTATCAAACTTATTCATTTTTTCATAAGAATTGCCAACCTTTATTTCCGCACTTACAGTCCACTGTGGGAAGTCGCTATAAAAATATGTAACCTTCAAAAATTCAGCTACTGCTTGCTCATAATCTTCATTGCCAAAGTATGACTCGCCTATCCAATATTGGGTCTCTGCTTGTAATTCTCTATCCCTGAGTTTGGGTAATACCTGCTGAAAAATCTCAATCGCTTTATCATACTTTTTATCCATAAAATAACAATATCCAATTTGAAATAATGTCTCTGGCTCTAAATCAGGATTATTAACCCTTTCAATAATAACTTGATACGCATCAATTGCTGACTGCCATTCACTAATAGCCCGACAGGTCAATGCATAATTCTTTACCGCCTGAATGAGCAATTTACCATCTTTATCATTGTCCATAATAAACTGATAATGCGGCAATGCAGAACGATAATTCTCCTGTAAATAATACAAGTTGCCTAACTTCAAATGCACATCATTTACTAATTCCGACTGTGGATATTTCTTCAATAACTGCTCGTATTTTTGTTCCGCTTTATTATACTTCTTATTTTCCATCTCTATAAGAGCAATTTTGAAATAGGCATCATCAGCCATATCGCTGTTAGGATATTTTTTGATTAATTCCTGAAAATATTTACTCGCTTTATTCTTGTTCAATTTATAATAATACATAGCTCTGGCAAATAGCAATTCTGCCTTTACATTGTCATTGTCAAGCACGGTCTTAAACATCTTTTCTGTCCTTTCTGCATTTTCACGAGAGCCATCCTGATAATATGCAATAATTGATAATTTGCCTATCTTCTGCCAATCCAAATAAGAAAAATCACTAAACCTGTCCTTTGATTGCTCTGTTAATTCCAATATATTTTTCAATTGCTCTATAGTAATGTCAGGGTTTTCACTAATAAATGCGATTTCCAACAATCTGAAGCAATCCTTTAATTTGTCCTCTTTGTCTGTGTCATTGCTAATCACTTTTTTATATGATGAAATAGCCTCTTGATAAGCACCATCTAAAAAATAACTTTCCGCTAAAATTCTTTTATCATCATTTTTTAGAGTATCTAATTCACTTGTAATAGAAATCACTTTAATATAATCTTTAATAGAGAAATATAAATCACGCAACTTTCGCCGATTCTTATCTGTTCGTGTCTTTTCTACCAATTGTAAATAATAATCAATAGCCAAATCTGTTTTGCCTAATTGCAGAAACAAATCCCCTAAATATTCAATTATCTGACAGAAATAACTGGTTTCAGGATATTGATAGATTATATCCTGAAAATATTTGATTGCTTCTTCATTTTGGTTGGTCTTCATCAAACTAAAAGCAAAACCATACATAAACTGTTCGCTTTTTCCTATTGGCTTATCTTTAATATTTTGATAAATCTCTAATGCCTTATTATACAGCTCTGTTTTCAGATATAAATCTGCTAATAATAAGGATGCTCTTGTAAAATAATCACTATTTGCGTCTATTGTTGATAAATACTTAATTGCTTGTGAATATTCGGATTGCTTTTTTTGTTTAATAATGGAATTAGCCAGCACATAATATATCTCATCTTTTTTGGGGAAATCTGGATATTGTTGGATAAACTTGCTATATTTATTTTGCACTTGTATAAAATAATCTCCCTTAGTTTGGTCTAGTTCGGAAAGTTGATATTTAGTAAGATAATATTCGGCAAACTGTTTTTCTTTGGATTCTGGGAAATTTTTAGTGATTTTCACAAACAGCTCTTTGGCTTTTATTTGATATTCATGTGCAAGTTTTATATCTCCTTCTAATAAACTCTTTTTGTAGACTTTGTGATATGTTTCAGCAGAAAGCAGAACAAATTCTTTATCTTCTAAATATTTTTTATTTGTCTCTATCAAATTTAATGCCTTTTTATAGTTCTTCAAATCATCACGATAAATCTCAATTATTGAAATGAGTATGTCCTTCTCATTTTTCCTAAGATTATTTCTCTCTCCGTGTCCATAACTTCCTCTCTGTGCCCTCTGTGTCTCCGTGGCAGTAGTAGTTACATAAAACAAAAAATTGTCTAATAGATTCTCTATTGCTTTGTCAGATTCTTTAATTTTGTAATTTTTAAGATAATTTATTTTGTTTTCCACAACCTTCTCTAAATTCTTATCCTTTATTGTTCTATTAGTTAACACATTTAACTTATTTAACGCATTTTCATAATCTTCTAAAATCTCATAACATTCTGCTATGTTGAATAAGGATTGATTTACATAATTACTTTTCGGAAATGTATTGATTATTTGTTGATAGTAATTGATAGCATAGTCATAATTTTTGATATTATCTTTATAGATATTAGCAATGTGAAAATATATGCTATCTGCTTTTACAAATTGCTGGAAATTACTAATTAGATATAAATTTGTAGAAATATGCTGTTCCAATTGATATTGTTGATAATAAATCTCTGCTTTCAGTTTTTCTACCTGATATTGTTGCGGACTTTCTTGCCAAATATTTTTATTCAGGATTTGTAATGCCTGTGTATATTTTTTTATACAAAATAGATTTTGGGCATACCTAAAATACGCAGTTGGAATAAGATTACTTTTGGAAAATTTATCAACAAATTCCTGTGCATATTCAATGGCTTTCTGATAACTCTTCAATTTGTATAAACAATCTATAATTTTTATGCTGACAGTAT
>QMNM01000159.1 GCA_003647765.1 Candidatus Cloacimonadota bacterium | reverse complement strand
GTGAAGAGATAGTCATTGATATTGGCGAGACATTGTTGGAAAATAGAGAGAACTCACGCATAGAAAAACTACATGCATTAAGCAAAATTACTGGTGTTTATATGCCGCAATTTTATCATCAAGTTATAGATAGCAATGGAGTATATATTTTACCAAATGAAAATGGTATTCCAAATAAAATTAACAAGGTCTTTTTCAGTGATTTTGATAATATGGATAAGATGCACACTCCACAATTAGTGCCAGTAATTGAATCAGTGCATAATCGTGCGGCAATAGAAATTATGCGAGGATGTTCACGAGGTTGTCGTTTCTGTGCTGCTGGAATGTTCTATCGTCCAGTCAGAGAACGAAGCAAGGAAACTATCAGTAAGTCCATTCAAATAGAGAAAAAGTGTAATGGCTGGGATGAAATCGCATTGCTATCACTCTCCAGTTCTGATTATACTGATATATCTGCACTTATTATTGAAATGTATAATCGTCTACATCAGCAAAAAATATCAATTTCTTTACCTTCATTGCGTATTGATAATTTTGATGAGAAATTCCAGGATATTGCTTATCAGGTGATTCACAGTGGTCTGACTTTTGCTCCTGAAGCAGGCACTCAACGATTGCGAGATATTATCAATAAAAATATTACAGAACAAGAGATTATGAGTGCTGTAAAAACTGCAATTGCTAATGGACGAAGTTCTATAAAGTTATATTTTATGATTGGCTTACCTTATGAAACTGATGAAGATATTACTGCGATAATATCACTTATAAAAAAAATTTATCAGCTTCATCCTCGTCAAAAGTTGAAGTTAAATATTACTATCTCTCCATTCATACCAAAGCCATTTACACCTTTTCAGTGGGCAGAGCATCAAAGTAAAGAAATATTGATAAAAAAAATAACTAAAATCCGTAATGCTTTTTCTCATAACCGTAAAATCAATATTAAATATCATTCCATTGAACAGTCATTGTTAGAGGCTGTCATTGCAAGAGGGGACAGAAGGATAGCTAATTTAATTTATAGTGCTTACAAAAAAATGGCTATATTTGATGGTTGGAATGAATGTTTTGATTTTACAATCTGGGAGGAATCAGCTAAAGAAAATAATATTGTCTGGAATGAGTTTATTAGAGAACGAAAAATAACAGAGACATTTCCCTGGGATCATATCAATCTGTATATAAAAAAAAGTTTTTTATTAGAAGAATACAGTAAAGCGAGCCAGGGGATTACAACACCTGATTGTCGCAAACAATGTTTGGATTGTGGAGCTTGCGAAGAAATAAGAATGAAACTTGAAAAGAAACATGCAAATTTACAGCATTTAGAAATATTCCCTACAATAAAAAATCAAGAGTTCAAGAGTTCAAGAATTCAAGAGTTCAAGAATTCAAGAGTTCAAGAGATAACGAAATATAGAGTTTGGTATAAAAAGGGAGAAATGCTTAAATACAGTTCTCATCGGGATATAATGAGAATTATCTATCGTTTAGTAAGGAAAAGTGAATTACCTCTATTTTTTACACAGGGATTTTCTCCTCATCCAAAAGTATCTTTTGGACCTGCTCTGCCATTAGGTATGATTAGTGATAGCGAATATTTTGATTTATCGCTAACAGCGGATCTTTTGGAGAATGGGATTTTGAAGCACTTAAATTCTATGAATACTTCTATTGAAATTTACAATGTTGAGAAAAATCTTTCCAAGAACAAATCATCTATGCTATATTATCCTTATGAACTTATTCAAGTTAGAGCAATTGATCAAGATTTAAATAATGTTTTACCTGGGTTTCAAAGCATTATTGATGAGTTTCAAAATCAGAATAGAGAATTTGCTTATATTGATGATATAAAACACAAGAAGATTGACCTTAGAGAAATAGTTAAGAAAATCCTTTATCAGGATGGAAAGATGAAGCTTATCAAAAAAATTGAGGGAGTGAATATTTTTAAGATTTTAGATGGAATGTTTCAATTACAGCAACGCAATCTCCATTTACTTATGTTAAAGCGATTGAAATTACTACACTATATTAGTACTTAGGAAGAAAAGGAGAAAAGTATGATGTTTAAGGAAATCATTATCAATGTTCAGCCATTTGAAAAAAGAATTGCTGTAATGGAAGATAATAAGTTAATGGAATTATTTATTGAGAGGGAGGATAAAGTCAGCATCGTAGGTAATATCTATAAAGGGATTGTACAGGATAATTTACCTGGAATGGGTGCGGCATTTATCAATATTGGATTGGAGAGGACGGCATTTTTACATTACCGGGATATCTCTTCTGATTTTATGGATAAAGAGGAGTTGGCAGATAAAGCATTTCTGCGAGCAATTGAGAAAGACCAATATAAGAAAGGGGAATTACTAAAGGAGAATGATGAGATATTAGTGCAGGTAGAAAAAGCCCCTATTGGAACTAAAGGAGCAAGATTAACTGGACAAATCACTATTCCTGGAAAATTTTTAGTTTTATTTCCTAATCACGACCAGATTGCAATTTCACGCAGAATATTCAGTTATAGAGAAAAAGCACGATTGAGAGATATTGCTAAAAAGGTGAAAGATCCTAACATGGGGTTAATTATACGAACAGCTAGTTATGGTTGTTCTTATGAAGAATTTGCAGAAGAATATAAAAATCTGAAATTAATCTGGAAAAATGTTATTAAACAATATGAGAAGAAAAAAGCACCTGCTTGCCTTTTTAATGAGAATGATCTTACAAATGTTCTTATTAGAGATATGTTTAATCATACAGTTAATAGAGTTGTTGTAGATTCTGCGTATGTTAAGGATAAAATTATTAGTGATCTTATACAATTAGAACCAGACCTAGTTGATAGAGTAGAATTATATAACGAAGAATCACCTATTTTTGATGCTTATGGTATTGAAAGAGAGATAGAAAAAAGTTTCAATTCAAGAATAGATTTGAAAAGTGGTGGACACATTATTATTGAGCAAACAGAAGCCCTTGTCTCTATTGATGTAAATACTGGTAGTTTTATTGGAAACCAGCATCTTGAAGATACAGTATTGATTACTAATACAGAAGCAGCAAAAGAAATTGCAAGACAGATTCGTCTCCGAGATTTGAGTGGCATTATTGTTATTGATTTTATTGATATGAAATCTCGCAGGAATCAGCAAGCTATCTATAGCACTTTAACAAATGAGATGAAACGAGACCGTTCCAAAAGTAAGATATTCAAACTCAGTCCATTAGGATTAGTAGAGATGGCAAGAAAGAGAATTCGGCCTAGCTTACTTAGTACTTTTTCAGAGCGGTGTCAGTGTTGTAACGGAACAGGTAAAGTGCTATCAAGAGACAGTGTGGCTCTAAAAATATATCGCTGGTTAAAACGGGCAGAAAATTATCTTAAAGAAAGGGCTATTGAAATTTATGTACATCCTAATGTGTATGAATTTATTATACAACATCCTCAATATTTTAACGAAAATTATCCATTTCAAACCGAGTTTATTGCTGATAAAAAAATAAACCAAGGGAAGTTTGAAATATATTCAGCAATCACTCATAAAAAAATTACTAATGAGTTTAATAGATAATATACTAATAGATTAGACGCGGACTAAATGCTAACTTTACAAACTTATCGCAAAAGATTTAATTTATAAAAAGGATAAAAAAGTTCGCATAAGTTCTTACTATATTGCCACAGAGACACAGAGAGAGAAATAATCTTTTGTGAATTTGTGGCTAAAATTTAAGGAATAAAGATGAGTGAGAAGTCATTATCATTTGTAATTCCAGTTTATAATGAAGCGGAAAGTGTAAAATTATTGCATAATAAGATAGTGGAAAATATTCAGGGATATTCTTATGAAATTATTTTTATTGATGATGGTAGCAATGACAATTCATATCAAGAGTTGGAAAAGATTAGGGAAAAAGATGAGAATGTAAAGATAATAAAGCTGCGCACTAATTTTGGAAAATCTGTAGCTTTGCAAGCAGGATTTGATAAGGCACAAGGAGATATTATCTTTACAATAGATGCTGATTTACAAGATGATCCAAAAGAGATTCCTAATTTCTTAAACAAACTAAATGAAGGATACGATTTAGTTGTAGGTTGGAAAAAGAGAAGGGAAGACCCATTATCAAAAAAAATTCCATCAAAATTGTTTAACTTTATTACATCACGCGCATTTCATCTCAAACTTCACGATTATAATTGTGGCTTTAAGGCATATACAAAAGAAGCAGCTAAAAGCTTGAATATTTATGGTGAATTGCATCGGTATATTCCAGCTATGGCAAATGCTAACGGATTTAAAGTTACTGAAATATCTGTTGTTCACCATAAACGAAGCTATGGTATCTCAAAATATGGATCTGAAAGATTCTTACGCGGTTTTCTTGATTTACTAACTGTGATGTTAGTTACAAAATATGGAATGAGTCCACTTTACTTATTTGGTATGGCTGGAGTGTTGACTTTTCTTATAGGTATAATTATTAACTTATATTTAGCAATTGGGAAAATATTTTTTGGTTTTTCGCTAAGTAATCGTCCTTTGTTATTTTTAGGAGTACTTTTAGTTATTGTCGGAATGCAGTTTATCTCAATCGGATTATTAGGAGAAATGATTGTACATCGGACAAAAAGATTAGAAACTAAGCCAGATTATTATATTGAAAAGATAGTGCAGTAAACTGTAACTAACCGCAGAGAACGCAAAGAAGTCGCAAAGTTCATCAAGTTATTTTATTATCTTTGCCTGCCCTGTTAAAT
>QMNM01000158.1 GCA_003647765.1 Candidatus Cloacimonadota bacterium | reverse complement strand
GGCTTAAATGCACCTTTCTATCTATTAGTATCTACTGATAAGGGTGTAGATACTTTATTTGATTATACTGCTGATCCTATCTATGTAACTTATAAAAATAAAATAGTATGGGGTTATTCTGAGTGCTTGGTTGGCTTGACTCAGTATGCTGGACAAAATGTAAAATTTGCTTTCAGGTATCTTGGCGTAGATGGAGAACTAATGGCTATAGATGATATTTATATCACTAATGCACTAAATAAGAATTCCAAAAAAGTTTTCTTTGTTATTCCTGTTAGAAATTCTTCTACAAAAGCAATCTGTCATGCTGGAAATGTGAAAAATGATACCAAACAATTGATAGGATATAAACTTTATAGAGGAGAGTATCTTAGTAAAAATAGTGGCGGACCATTTGAATTTAATGAAATTGCAGATCTTACAAATACTACTTATTTTGATACTGATGTTAAAGGACCAGATACTGCCTATATTTATACAGTAACCGCTATTTATACTCCAAATGTTGAAAGTAATAAATACTTATATTTCCCAGAGGATAAAAAAATATCTATGAACCAGATTGGATACATTACTGATACAATTCCTCCACCGCAACCAGTAAGTCCAAAATTTAACATAGAATACAGTGGCAATGACTTAGTATGCCACTTGACTTGGCAAGATTCTGAAGTAAAAGATATATTAGGATTCTATATTTATAGACAAGATGTTCTAAATGATACTGTTATTTCAGATGAACCTTATGACTCCACGATAATTTGGGAAGACAAATTACCACCTTATACTTCTTATGAAGATATTATATCAACGAACAGCATCTTTAAATATTGGGTTTCAGCAGTAGACATTACTCATAATGAAACAGATACTATATTGGTTTTTGATAGTGCAGATACGACCTCATTATTATTTAAAGCTCCTCCAAAGTTTGAAGCTGAAGCAGGAGATAAAAAAGTAGAGATAACTGTTAGTTCATTGGATAATTCTTTACGAATTTTCAAGATTTATCGCTCAGAAATTGAAAATGATGCAAATCCTGATATAATATTTACTACTGATTCTACAAGTAGCTATACTTATTCTGATACGGCTGTATTTAACGATACAATTTATTATTATAAGGCAACAACAATGTATGATACTATTGAATCTGCTTTTTCAAGAGAGATTGAAGCTGTTCCTAAGGATGATACTGAACCAGGTAAAATAACTAATCTTACTTATGAAAATAATGTTGATACAACACAGGTAATATTTACATGGGTAAATCCAAATGATGATGATATTGATTTTATCAAAATAAATATAGATGGGGATTTCCTTGAAAAGGTTTATGTTGATGAACATCCAGCTGGCGACACTTTATCAGATACAACTAATGTTAATCCAGGAATATATGATTTTTCTTTTACTGTATATGACATTAATGGCAATAAGAATAAGCCAGAAGATATAGTTGAAGCAAAAATAGTAGTTGTTGGACTAAAACCTATTTTTGAAGAAAATTTTGAGAGCCTAGATTCATTAGAGATTATTCCACCTGACTGGAATGATGTTTCCGGACAAGGAGATGAATCCAGTTTCGGCTGGCAAGTAAATGACAAAGGTAGTAGCCAGTTCTTCAAAATCAGTAGTCATACTAACTACGCTTGGCTAAATGATGATATTAACGGACAAGATGTGAGTACAAATAGATATTTAGTGCTTCCAGAGGTAGATTTCGCTGATACTACAGTAGCCTACATTATGTTTGATTATTGCTGGAATAATTTAACAGGTGAAGCTACATCAATTTATGATAATGTAAGTATTGAGCAAGAAAAAGAAGCGAATGTCTTTGAGAAGATAATAAATCTTGAACCTGCAACTATGCAAAGAGACATTTCACGCACTTGCAATTGGAAAGATAAAAGTTTTGTAAAGATTACAGATATCTGTCAAGGAAAGTCCATTAAGTTGGCATTTCATTATAATGACAATGGCTATTGGCTACAAGGAGTAGCAATTGATAATGTAAAAATTCTGGTGTCAAAACGAGCTAAGAGATTATTCAAAAATGTGGATACAAAGAAACTCGCATTGTTGCAGAATTATCCAAACCCATTTAATCCAGATACAAAAATCTCTTTCAATATACCAGTGAAGACAGATGTTAAATTGGATATTTATAATATTAAAGGACAACTTGTAAAAACATTGATAAATGGCAAATTTGATAAGGGTATTCATACTGTAATCTGGAATGGTAAAAATAATCATAATGCAAATGTATCTTCAGGTATCTATTTCTACAAACTATCTGCTAATAATAACAATATCATACGAAAAATGATCTTAATGAAATAGTGCATTTTTTATAATTCAAGTATTTTTGTGTTATTTTGTGTAGTTTCGTGGCTAATTTTCAAGCAATCCGACTTGAGTTTTCTCCGAACACGAGTTAGATTGAAGAAACCGAGTCATCGTATCTTTTCCGTTGCTTTAATAGAAACCTCTGAACTTGCTCAGACATATAATCTCTATATGTCCAGGGCAGCTTCTGAAATTTCCCTTTTGTATAGATAAGCGTTAAATCAGCAAAGACACCCTGTCCAAGATAAATACGATGAGTGAAATTCTTTCCAGTAGCAAGAACTAAATTTTCTCTTGAAAGAAGACCAGGGTCAATATTTATTTGCCTATGGTTACTTACAGTAACAAAGTCATTTTCTACTTGCACTGCTCGCTTTTTTATTTCAATTAAACTATCCCTCTCCACTAAAAAAGGAAAAGCAAATAACTGCTTTATAATCCTATCACAACACATTTCTTCATCATAATAATGACTGAATTCACTAAAAATATACGGCTCACTATGTTCGTCTGGTAATTGCCAATCTAATTTTTTGGTGAGTGATTCTATCGCTTTTTGCAAAATCGTCTCATCTAAATACATAATAGCCAAAATAGGCATTGCTGGTAATGGTTTATAAAGTATGCTCATAAATTTTGTCATTCATCTAATAATAATTGTAAGCTTCATTTGTATATGTCCGTAACGGAATATTTTTTATCTGTTTTACTTCCCTGAATAATGTTATTTGTTTTAAGATAAAAATATAACTCATTATTCCATTTGCCTTTATCACCCTTAAAATCTCCTGCAACTACTAATGACCTGTCTTTATAAGATGTGTAAAGTCGTAATACACATTTATTGCCTTGTAAGTATGGCAAAAGATAACCGAGTAAATGGATATATTCTCTTAAATCAGGCAAGTGAAACTTTTCTCTATGATACATCTGCTCCAATTTAGTATCTTTATACACCACTAAATTATGGAATTTCACACCATAAATATACGGATTTTCATTAACATAAAAAATTGTTTCACGCATATCTTGTTTAGTTTCACAGGGAATTGCTAAAATTATATGGACAAAGACAGATATTCCATTCTTACCAAGTATATTTATTGCATTGTCAGTATCTTCTATAGTATGTCCCCTGCCTAAAAATTCTAAACTTTTATTATGTACTGATTGCATTCCAAGTTCAATGAACACAGGAATTTTTTGATTAAATTCTGCTAACATATCAGAGATTTCAATATTGATATAATCTGGACGAGTTGAAATTACTAATCCTTCTACATCTGAATGAGAAATTGCAGTTTGATATTGCCTTCTTAACCACTCAATATTCCCAGCAGTTGAAGTATTATCCTGAAAATATGCAAATACACCACGCTTATCTCCATATATATTTTTGTAAAGTGGAATTACATAATCAAGTTGATTTTGGATACTGATGTGTTCTCGTTGATATTTAGCTATAAAACTATCTGGACGACAAAAATAGCAGCCACCTGTTCTCATACGATATGGACATTCCAAACCTAAACTAATTCCCATTTTCATAATGTTCTTGCCAAATCTCTTTTGAATATATGAGGAATAAGTATAGATATGATTCTTGAGGTATTTGCTCATAATATTTTGATTGGACATTTACAAAGAATTAGGCACAAAATTACACGAAAATATACAAAATGTATGGCATACTTAGTTTATTCTTGCGAGTAATAAAGATTATAAATTTTATAAAATGCATTTATAAGTAACAATTCTTTATTTATATGGCCTTCTAATCTTCTCTTTGCTAACTCTAAAAAATCAATGACTTTTTGAATTTTTCCCTCATTGAAATCCATTTTATTTCTGAAAATCTGTAATTCATTTAATTTATCTATATTAATGATTTGTTTGGGATTATATTCTAAATGTATTAAATCGCCTAACCAAAGAATAAGATGATCAAAAATATCAGCTAATCTTTTTGTTTGAGAATTCTTGGAAAATTTTTCATTAAATTCATAAAACGCTCTCAAGTCATTATTATACACATAATTTAGTATTTCCAAAGATTGCTCACGGATCTTAACCTGTTCCTCTTCAGCCATACGAATTGCATTTTCAACATTACCATTACAAATTCGTGCATAGATTTTTGCTTCATCATCACGATGATGATACTGTTCAACTAATAATTTTTCTACATCTTGAATACTCACACTATTAAAATGTACCTTTTGACAGCGTGAAATAATTGTAGGCAATAAAGAGTTGACTTTGGTTGTAGTCAAAATCAGAATTACATATTCAGGCGGTTCTTCCAATGTTTTCAGAAACGCATTTGCAGATGACTGATTCATCTGGTCTGCATTCTCAAAAATCAATACCCGATAGTTTCCCTCTTGTGGACGATAAATAATTCTCTTTTGTAACATTCTGATAT
>QMNM01000157.1 GCA_003647765.1 Candidatus Cloacimonadota bacterium | reverse complement strand
GTTGATGAAGTAAGATTGGTTGTTGGTTGATAGTTGATGGTTTAATGCCTGTATTCTCTTATTGATGGTACAGGCATTTTTATTATTTTTAATATTTATGTAAATTCTTGACAGCCAAAATATCATATCAATTTTTCGTTAATCTTATAATAACGCAAATTAAATATGAATAAAAGAATATTAATTATCACTACTGGCGGAACAATTGCAATGAGAGAGACACAACAAAGTGGCGTGGTTTTTGGTGAGAGTGTTTCACATATTATTGATAATCTGCCAGAAGTCCATAAATTAGCAGATATAGATATAAAGCAATTTTGTAATATTCCAAGTCCTTATATGACACCACAAAAAATGTTTGAACTTTCTCAATTTGTGGATGAACAAATACAAGAATATGACGGCTGCATCATTACACATGGAACTGATACTTTAGAGGAAACAGCATATATGTTGGATTTAACTTTAAGAACAAGAAAGACAGTTGTATTTACAGCCGCAATGCGTAGTTCCACAGATTTGGGAGTTGATGGTCCTCGTAATATTTTAGGTGCTATACGAACAGTATTATCGGAGCAATCAATTGATAAAGGCGTTTTAGTAGTTATGAATGATGAAATCAATAATGCGCGTGATGTTACTAAAACTAATACAAGTAATGTAGAGACATTCATCTCACCAGGATACGGATATTTAGGAATTGTGGATATAGATAAAGTAATTTATGTAAGGAACAATTTGATTAAAGAGAAAATCTGGACAGATAAGATAGAACCAAAAGTGGATTTGATAAAGGCAGTTGCTGGTATGGATGACCGCTATTTGAATAATTCTTTAGACTCAGGCGTGAAAGGAATAGTGATAGAAGCATTTGGTAGAGGCAATTTACCTTGTGTTATGCTTCATAGTATTAAAAGAGCAATCTCAATGAATATCCCGATTATAATGGTTTCACGTGCATATCAAGGCAGAGTTTTGGACATTTATGGTTACGAAGGTGGCGGAAGATCATTAAAAAATATTGGTGTTATTCTCGGCAGCGACTTACGAGGTCCAAAAGCAAGAATTAAATTAATGGTTCTTTTAGGAAAGTATAAAAGTATAGATGAAATTAGGGAATTTTGGGCGTAGAGCGTAAAAGCGTAGGGCGTAAGGCGTAGAGCGTAAGGAAGGAGAGATGAAGCAAGGTGAAAAGTTAAGAGGTTTTAGAAATCTGGAAGTGTATCAATTTGCTTTCAAAACTGCTGTGGAGATATTCAATATTACTCGGAATTTTCCTAAAGAGGAAATATATTCTCTAACAGATCAGATTAGAAGGTCATCTCGTTCTGTTGCTGCTAATATTGCTGAAGCATGGGGAAAACGAATGTATGGAGCACACTTCATTTCTAAATTGACAGATAGTTACGCAGAAGCTAACGAAACCACAACCTGGTTAGAATTCGCTAAAGAACATAAATACCTGACACAAAAACAGTATGATTATTTCTTTGAAAATTATGACCATATCTGTCGAATGCTTTTCAATATGATGAGAAATCCAAACCGATTTTTGATAAACTTTAAGTAGAGCGTAGAGCGTAAAAGCGTAATGGGAAAGATTAAGATACTGTAATATTTTATTCTCTCACACTTCTTAATTTTGCCATCTGTCTTCGCATTACGCACTTCGCATTACGCATTTCGCATTACGCATTTCGCATTACGCACTTCGCATTACGCACTTCGCATTACGCATTACGCACTTCGCACTTCGCACTTCGCATTACGCATTTCGCAAAATGGAGGCAATATGGATTATCCTTTTAAAAGTATAGAAAAAAAATGGCAAAAAATCTGGGAAGATAAACGAATTTTTTATGTAAGTGAATCTTCTGAAAAACCAAAGTACTATATATTATCAATGTTCCCTTATGCATCTGGAGTTCTGCATATGGGACATATTTCAAACTATTCAATATCAGATGCTCTTGTAAGATATAAAATTATGAATGGCTATAATGTGCTACAGCCAATGGGTTATGATGCTTTTGGACTTCCAGCAGAAAATTATGCTATTGAGAACAATTCTCATCCTAGAATTACAACTGAAAATAATGCAAAAATAATGGATGAACAGTTCAAACAAGTCGGTTTTGGCTATGATTGGAATAGAAAAATCTCTACTTGTGAGCCAGAATATTATAAATGGAATCAATGGTTCTTCCTGAAAATGTACGAAAAAGGATTAGTGTATCGTAAAAAGTCCTATGTTAACTGGTGTCCAGATTGCAGAACTGTTCTGGCTAATGAGCAGGTAGAAGATGGAAAATGCTGGAGATGTGGAACAGAAGTCAGTCAAAAAGAGATGGAACAATGGTTTATTAAAATTACTAATTATGCTGAAGAATTATTAGACCAATCTCAATTACAATATTGGCCTGAAAGAGTTAAGATTATGCAAAAAAACTGGATTGGCAAAAGCTATGGTACAGAGATATTCTTTAAGATGGTTGACAGTGGTGAAAGAATAGATGTATTTACTACAAGAGCAGATACAATATTCGGTTGTACATATATAGTATTAGCTCCTGAACATCCATTAGTACATAAACTTATTCAAAATAATTCGTATAAGGGAAAAATTGAGAAATTTATTCATAGAGTAATCAATGAAAGTAAAATAGTTCGTTCTGCTGAAGACAATGTAAAGGAGGGCATTTTTACAGGGCAATATGCAATCAATCCAGTTAATAATGAAAATGTACCTATTTATATTGCAAATTATGTTTTGATGGAGTATGGCACAGGTGCAATAATGGCTGTCCCTGCTCATGACCAGCGAGATTTTGAATTCGCTAAAAAATATAATTTGCCAATGAAAATTGTTATTCAGAATAAAGATAGATCCCTGGACTTGAAAACAATGACAAGTGCTTATGTAGAAGAAGGGGTATTAGTCAATTCTGCTCAATTTGATGGAATGAATAATATCAAGGCAATCAAAAGTATTTCTGAATGGATGGAATCAGAAAAAATTGGTAAGATGACAATCAGTTATAGATTGCGTGATTGGGGTATTTCCAGACAGAGATATTGGGGTACTCCTATCCCGATAATTAGATGTCCAAAATGTGGAGATGTGCCAGTTCCAGAAAAGGACTTGCCTGTAGAATTACCTTTTAATGTGGAAGTTGGCAAGACACGGCAGAATCCATTGAAGTCAGTTCCTGAATTTGTTCATACGACCTGTCCAAAATGCGGAGGATATGCAGAACGCGAGACCGATACAATGGATACTTTTTTTGATTCATCCTGGTATTATGTACGATATGCAGACCCACACAATCATAACATGCCTTTTGATAGTAAAAAAGCAAATTATTGGGTGCCAGTTGACCAATATATTGGTGGTATTGAGCATGCGACAATGCATTTACTTTATGTGAGATTCTTTCATAAATTTATGCGTGATTTAGGAATGGTGAATAGTGATGAGCCGTGCATCAGATTACTGACACAGGGAATGGTAACTAAAGATGGTGCAAAAATGTCAAAGTCCAAAGGCAATGTTGTTGACCCTCAATATATTATTGACCAATATGGAGCAGATACAGTGCGAGTTTTTATGCTGTTTTCTTCCCCACCTGATAAAGATAAGGAATGGAAAGATGAAAGTGTTAAAGGTGCTTCTCGTTTTCTGAATCGTGTATGGAGATTGATAGATGAGCAAAAAGATTTCCTGAAATCTGTACATCAAGATTATGATAAAAATGCCAATATCTCATCTGAACTGAAAAAATTAAGATACAGCACGCATTTTACTATTAAGAAAGTAACAGAAGATATTGAAGAACGAATGCAGTTTAATACAGCAATTGCCGCAATTATGCAACATCTTAATAATATACAATCTTATTATATTATAGATGAGAATGATTCAACAGAGATTGCAATATACAAAGAAGCAATAGAAATAATTCCATATTTGTTGGTGCCTTTTGCTCCTCATATTTCAGAAGAATTGTGGCAAATGTTGGGACACAAAAAAATTTTGTTAGAAACAGAATGGCCTAAATATGAACCTGAATTTCTTAAAACGGAAGAGATTACTTATGTGATACAAATAAATGGTAAATTAAGAAGTAAAATAACCGTCTCAGCTGATAGTGATGAAGATTTAGTAAAAGAAAAAGCATTGGCTAATTATAAAATTCAAAAATATATTACAGGAAAAGAAATCATAAAAATTATTGTTGTACCTAATAAATTAGTCAATATTGTGAGTAAATAGCAGTATCACTAAAATATTTAAATTGATGAACTAAGATTTAAACCACAGAGCTACGGGTCACAGAGAAAAAAATAAGTTTCATCTGAAAGATTTTTTGAACTTCTTCTTTCTTTGTGTCTTCGTGCCTTTGTGGTGAATATAAAATTGTGTTTGGCCAAAAAAATTTGTGAAAAATTTGACAGAGATTTTACTTATCTAAAAAGTGTGGGAATTAAAAATTTTATTTTTGGCACAAAAATGTCTTTTGAGAAACAGTGCTTTATGCAAGCAGTTAACTCTTTTATTTTTCGCATTATGCATTACGCAAGAAATTATTTGACAGGATTTAAGAAATTATATGGATTGATGTTTCACTTATCCAAAGAATTTGGATAAGGAGAACATGTCTGACAACCGAAGATTATATGGAAGATTATATGAATCTAAAAAATTTATTTTATGAATATATTTTTACCAATGAAAAAAATTTGGTACAATTTAATAACTAGTGGAGGAAATATGTATAAAAATAAGATTCTCTTATCAATATTAGTGCTTTGCTTTCTTT
>QMNM01000156.1 GCA_003647765.1 Candidatus Cloacimonadota bacterium | reverse complement strand
TTCAATTAAAACTCCGTTAGGAGTAATATATTTGTAAAAAACTATGACAAGAGAAATATAGAACTCCATAGGAGTGACATATTTATATTGTCTGAAAATGTGTAGTCCTGTATAAGTAGTGGTGTTCTGATATACTTTATTTAATAAATTATTCACCACTACTTCTGAGGGACTACCGAATTTAGTACTATATATTATTTTCACAGAAATATAAGATTAACTTCTTAAATTTTACAGGTGGACATAGAGGAGGCTATTATGCCAGAAACAAAAGGAAACTTGGAATTAAAATTAAAGTTATTCTATAAGGATAATTTTATTGACGGTCAGTCATTTCATAATAGAATGGGTAAAAAAACTAATAAACCATTTGTCATTGGACGACATAAAAAAGTATTCTGGCAGATTTTAGACCCGAAATTCCCTAAAAAATTCAATTTTATTAAATCTCAAGACCAGAAATACAAAATCAATTTGCCTCCTAATGCAAAAATAGAGGAGTTACAAAAGAACAATGTATCATTAGACAAAACCCAGATTGAAAGGTTGATAAAAAATAGAAGTTTTGTTATAGATGATAGATTTTCAGGCACAATTATTCTTAATTCTGATTATAAAATAAAGTTCCTCTTTATTAAGAAACCAGTTATTAAAGCACAAATTCCTCCTGAATATAAGACCATTCTAAAAAGGCACCTAAGCAAAGAAGATAAGCGAGCAGTATCCATTTTTACATTTTCTATGCTATTAGGAATTGTTGTATCTATAATTATAGCAAGTATAACCTTACCTGAACGTGTAACGGAAAATGTTAAGGCTATTGAATATGCGGCAAGAATAATTATGCCTGCCATAACTGAAGAAGAATTTACTCCAATGGAAACAGTAGGTTTTGGTGAAGCAACAACTGGAGGTGAAGCCGAAGGCGAGGGAGAAGGCGGAGAAGCAACTGAAGCACAAGTAGCAACTCAAGTGGTTGATAGACAAGCGGCTGTATCAAGAAGAGCTACAAGATTCAAGACTCAATTATTCGCGTCTATTGGTGGTATTGGAACTACAGGAGGAGTTGCTACTCGTTATGCACTAACAGGTGGTGCAGTAGAAGGTGAGGAAGGAACGAGTACCAGTGGCGATTTAGCATCACAGCTAGCAAGCGGTACAGTAATGACTAAAACTGTTGCAGGTGGAGAAGGTGTCAAACTTAGTGTAGCAGGTGGAGGTGGTGGAAACATTGATGCTAAACTTGTTCAAGCTGGTGAAGCTGCAAGGCTAATTAAGACAGGTGGACTAAAACGGTCAACAATTTCTTCTATTAAGGGTTCTGCAAGAGCAAAATTCCAAACTGGTAGAAAATCTGCTGATTTTATGAAAGTTTTTGATTCTTATACACCTGGACTAAATTACATTCACTCTGAAATGCTGAAAAAATATCCTAACTTACATAATGTTAAGATTATGGTGAGGATACTTGTAGATGAACGCGGAATAGTAAAAAGTGTAACAATTGATAGAGCGAACTCTATTAGTAGTAACACTGAATTTGAAAATAGAATTCTTCAAGCAATTAGGTCTTGGAAATTCCCCAAAATCAAAGCTGGTATGGGTGAAGTTGAATATAAATATCCTCTTATGTTTGGATAATCAAGCTGATCTGCTGTAATTAAAACAATCACCTTTTGTTATACTAAATATTACATAATGGATCCATAAAATTAACTACAATCTATTAATCTTGGTCCGGTTTTCAGCCGGATATTTGGATGATTTTGAACGAGCCACTGAATTTATTCTGTGGCTCAATTTATTATAGGGAGTAAGCTTGTTTGTAGAAATTGCACTGCCTATTCCGAGTACAAAAGGAAAAGATACCTTTATTTATAATACATTCCACAAAAAGGAAAATATTCTTATCGGACAACGCGTGCTTGTAAATTTCAATGGAAAATTACAAACAGGAATCATTGTGAACTTTCCCAAACAAATTACATTTGATAAAAACAAAATAAAAACAATCCTTGAACTAATTGATGATAAGCCGATTTTAAATAAAGATCTATTACTATTTGCTAATTGGATTTCTCAATATTATCTCTGTTCTATTGGAATTACTCTAAAAGCATTACTTCCAACAGGACTACAAGTTAATACTGTTAGAAAAGTGAAATTATCCACTAATGTTCGTAATGAGAATTTCCCAGAAAAACTATGGAATTTTCTGAAAAACTTTAATGATTTTATAAACCTATCCGAAATAAAAAACAAAGTGCAAATAAAGTCGTTTTATAAAACAATAGAACTACTTGAACAACAAGGAGATATTGAGGTTGAACGCAATTATAAAAGGAAAGTTGAGAAAAAGACGGTTAACTTTGTACATATAATCAAAAGCCAACAATTCTTGGTTGATGAACAACGATTAAAACTTACCAACAAACAAAACGATTTATATCAAAAGATAAAAAATAAAGAAAAACCATTTCCATTGGCAGAGATTGCTAAAGATTTTTCATATAGCATAGTTCAAAAATTAAAAGAACTAAATTTGATTAGAATCTATAAACAAGAGGTCTATCCTGATATTTTTAACAATATAATCAGACAGCCGATAAAAAAATTTACTCTTACGCAAGAGCAAAATAGTATCATTAAGAATATTGAGGATGCAATTTGTAAAAATGATTTTAAATGCTTCCTTCTATATGGAATAACTGGAAGTGGTAAGACCGAAATCTATATTAGAATAATAAAATATGCGTTAGATTTAGGGAAAAACGCAATTTTGTTAATTCCAGAAATATCATTGACTCCGCAAACAGTAGAGAGATTTTATAGTCATTTTCCAAATCAGATTGCTGTTATACATAGTAAATTAAATGATAGAGAGCGGTTATATGTTTGGCGAAATATAAGAGATGGCAAAAAAAGAATTGTGATTGGAGCAAGAAGTGCCATTTTTGCTCCAATAGAGAATATCGGAATAATAGTCGTTGATGAGGAGAATGATAGCTCTTACAAACAAAGTGATGTAAATCCTCGTTATAATGCCAGAGATATGGCTGTAGTAAGAGCAAAACTGAACAGTGCTGTAGTATTATTAGGTAGTGCGACTCCGTCTTTGGAATCATATCAAAATACAAAGGAGAAGAAATACGAAATTGTCAAACTTACAGAACGAGTTAAACATCAGAAGTTACCAAAAGTGCAGATTATAGATTTGCGAAATGGAATTGGACAGGGAGAAATTTTCTCCAAATTATTAAAAGATAAGATAGAAGAGCGTCTGCACAATAAAGAACAGGTAATTCTTTTTCAGAATAGAAGGGGATATGCTTCATTTGTGCAGTGTATTAAATGTGGAACTTTATTCACTTGTAAGAATTGCGATATTAGTTTAAATTATCATTCTTATAATCAGAAGATGGTTTGTCATTATTGTGGTTATACAGAAGATGTTCCACGAAAATGTCCAGAATGTGGTAGTTATCTTTTTAATTTTGGTGCGGCTGGAACGCAAAAGATAGAAAAAAAATTAGCCCTGCTTTTTCCTAGTGCCAGAATTACAAGAATGGATGCTGATACTACTCAAAGAAAACATAGTCATCAACAGATATTTGAGAAGATGAAAAATGGATATATTGATATTTTGCTCGGAACACAAATGATTACAAAAGGATTGGACTTCCCAAATGTAACTTTAGTTGGAATTGTTTTAGCTGATACTAATCTAAACTTGCCAGATTTTCGCTCAGCAGAAAGGACTTTTCAGTTAATAACGCAGGTTGCTGGAAGAGCAGGCAGAAGCGAAAAAAAAGGCGAAGTAGTTGTTCAAACATACAATCCTAATCATTATGCAATTAGATTTGCAACTCAGCAGGATTTTGATGGCTTTGCTGAATACGAACTTAATTTACGAAAGAAATTGAACTATCCGCCATTTTCTTTTATGATTCGTATACTGTTTACTTATCAGGATAAAAAAAGATTGGAAAATATAATACAACAAGTAAAGCATAAAGTCCATAATTATCGCAATCCTCAAATAATTATTCTCGGACCAATATCTGCACCATTAACAAAAATCAAAAATAAATATCGTTACCATCTGATTATCAAAAGTAAAAACAGAAATGCTGGAAAACATTTTATTAACTGGTTTAATGAGAATTGTAACATTCCATCTTATATTAAAATGCAAATTGATGTTGACCCAATTTCATTATTATGAGTCAAACTAGTTACAGAAACACAGAGGGCACAGAGAGGAATTTAAGGACACTGAGTAATTTTAATTTTTTATAAGTGTTTTTCTACGCAACAATATAAATTAGCAAAAAAGGAAGACAGGATATGCTCATAATAGTTCTATATCTTTAATATCAACCTCTAATGCTACTGCTTGTTTTATCACATTTATATTCAGGACAATCCTATACAATCCTTTTCTTTTGGATATTCTTCCTTCTATGCCAGTAAAGATTCCATGTTTAATGCGAACTTTTCTACCCCTTGTTAAATACTTATGAGGAATTAGCTCGCCTTTACATTCTTTAATCTTATGAATTTGTTTTAAGCTATGCAATAAGCTCTGTTGATCAATAACATCTAAAAATTTGGTTAATGGCGGAGAATTTTTTAATTTGCGTTTTTCATCAAGATTACAATAGCAAAAAATATAGCCAGGAAATAATGGCTTTCGGAAAACTATTTTTCTATATTTATATCGTCTAACGCTATCTTTTAAAGGTAGATAATATGATATTCTATTTTTAATACACTGTTCAACAACTTTTTTCTCATGCCTGACTCTTGTATAAACTACAAACCATTTTTTAT
>QMNM01000155.1 GCA_003647765.1 Candidatus Cloacimonadota bacterium | reverse complement strand
TCATAAAGTTTGTGTTTTTAACTGTGTATAGATTTGAAAAACCTATTTCATTTATACCCTCAAGTGGTAAGTCATCATTGTCGTATAAAAATCTATCTGTAAATGTATTTATCTCACCATTCAAAAATAAATCATTATTATCATAATTGAATACAAACGAGAAACCTACTGCTTTCTCTCCATTAGTAATAAAGTCATTGTTTGTATATGTTAATTTATCTGCATAACCATATACAACACCATTACCAAGTAAATCAGTATTTTGATAACCAATTTTGTCTGTAAAATCAGTAACTACTCCATTAAGTAAGAAGTTATCATTAATGTATTCACCTAACTCTGTAAAACTTTCAACTACTCCATTCGCTAAGAAATCATTGTTGCTGTACTCTGATATATTAGAGAAACCAAATGCATCATCTAAATTAGTTGAAAAATCATTGTTATCCCATATAAATTGTTCTGTAAAACCATCAGAAATACCATTTGCCGGTAAATCATCGTTATCATATAATATTAAGTCACAGAAATCAGTAACAATACCATTCGCTAAGAAATCATTATTGAAGTATTCAACTATTTCAGCTTGTAATGGTTTAATCGGGCATAATCCGGAATAAACTTGAATTGAACCAGTCATCTTTACATCATGTTGATGAGAGAAATTGTCGTCCATTTGTCTTTGAGGTGGTCTACCACCTGAATACATAGACCAGGAATCATTCAATGTACCATTATGATTGTGTATATCACCTTTAATATCTGAAAGATATACTGTTGGTGTATAAGCATCTGTTGCTTGACCGATATGTAGTTTGTAGTTTTCATCTAATCCTGCTAATCTAATAGCAGCACCTAACATTTCCTCTTTAACTACCCAACCAATAGGGATATTATCTACTGATAAATCAATGAATAATACTCCACCAGGCAAAATAACATCTGATTGAGGTATGTATAGTTCCATCAAAGCATTAGTTATGTTAATATCTACTTCTACATCTAAAGTCTCATGTGTGTGAGTTGCTTTAGAAGGAGGACTATCATTCAAATCAATACTACCACCACATGACCCACTACAATCTCCGTACAGAGGTTCTAATGGGTGAGTGTGTGTTTCAGCTGGAAATGATATTCTACCATCTATTGTGTTACCTGCTTCAAAGTCTGTTAGATTTCCACCCACTTCTGTTAATAATGGTTGTGTACTATCAATCATTAAGAAAGAACCAAAACCATCAGCTTTCGTTGTTCTTGTTGTTGATAATGGTCCATCTGATAACAAAAATAGAGCTGGACTTAAAGCAACCTTATCTACTGTCGCTTTAACCAACCCTACTGTTTTTTGTGAAGGAGTATGCCACGGTTCTGGTGATAATTGGTGGTTGTGATTTCCACCAGAACTATCCAACATAACATTGGCTGGACCATCGGTGTCATAACCACCATCATCATTTCCATAAGACTCACCATAGATTATTCCATGTGAGTGAGCTCCAGCCATTTGAGTTCCAATTTCAACTGGATTAACAACATGATAATCTTCATCTGATGAACATTTAAGCACACCGCCATCTAATTTATCATATAATTCCCAACCAACTGGAACAGCATAGTCTGGGTTCCAAAGAGTAATCGCACCCTTTGGAACATACCTAATACCGTATTCCATGTTGTTCCATGCTTCTAAAGCACCTAACATCATTCGTTCTACTTGTTCATCACCTAACCTTGCGGTTTTTGGTATTTTATCCCCTAATCTCATATTAACCTACTATGATGTATAATGTATTTGCTACTGGTACTAATTGGTCGTAATCTGCTTTCGCTATTGAAACCATATTAGCAATTCTATCAGAACCTAAATCATTAGTTGTAACACTATCAATTTTCTTAGCAATATCTAATGTATTTGTAGTGATATTGTCTGTATTAGCTTGTTCTGCCGCTAATGCTCTATCTGTTTCTACTTGTAACTCAACTGCTGTAATAGCATTCGTTACATTATCTGGAATGTTAGCTATTGTTGTCCAATCAGTTGATTGAAAGATACCTACATATTTAACTTGTGTAGCATCCCAAATTAACCAGTCACCTGGTACATAATAAACACTATCAATTGTACCGGCTACACTGATGATATAGAAATCACCTGTATCTGTTCCGGCTGGTGGATAAGCACCTGTTGATGCATCCCAAGTTCCTAAATAAACTAAACCTGTTGCTGCGAATTTAGCTTTCTCAGACCAGTGAAAAGATGAATAATCTGTTGTTGCTGTTTCAGTAAATGTTCCATCTCCATTAGATGTGAATTCTTTAACGAATACATCCATCGGTTCTGTTGCATAACTATCAGATGTCATTGCTTCTGCTTCTGAATCCCATGCTGATAACTCACCGGCATCACCGGCAGCTTCAACTCTTTCTGTTTGTGTTGTTCCTTCAGCTATAACAAGAGCAATTTGAGTATCACCCTCATCAATAACTCTATCTACTTGTGTAGTACCCTCATCAATAATATCTTGAATTTGGTCTTCAGTAATATTAGTAACATGAGCATCATACCATTTAGATGAGAATACATCTACTTGTGGGAACTCTGAATAAGTACCATCACCATTTGATTCATAAATAATAACAAACTCTTCTTGTGAGCCTGAACCATCAATAAATCTTGTAGCATATGATTCAGCAGTTAATGTTTCTGCATGTCCTCTATAAAACTCTGTAACAGTAGTTGTTGGTGGTAGCATAAAAGCTATACCTTGAGCATGAATATTATCACCTACTTCTGGAGTAGTTATCAATGTGAAACCTGGACTAACACCATCTACAAATGTATCTTCAGTATAATTAGCGGGTGATAAAACGATACCATTCTGTCTTACTACTAATGAGTTAGCACTAAAGTTAATATCAAAGTGAATCTTCTCAATAGCTATTACTTCATTAATCTCATTCATAGTATTTGAAGGAGCAGCAAAGATATTATCCCAATGAACATAATTCGCTAATTTAATATAGGGGTCTGGAGTGTGTGTATCAAGATAAACAATCTTATCAGTTGTATGCCATTGGAAACCATAAACATCTGCTATTGAATCCTCAGTAACTACCCAATAATCACCATTTTTAATCTCTGATGGATTTGGATGCTTTGGAGCAATACCGTCATTTGGATTCCAAGTTCCAACTAAGAATAAACCTTGTGCTGATAATCTTGACATTACTGACCAGTGATAAGATGAATAACCTTCTGGATTAACACCATCATTTACTTTATCATCAACTGGATTAGATGACCAATCTTGCGAATAGTTCTCCCAGTTTTTAGCATACACTGCTGATTCCTTTGAAATGTTAGAGTAGTGATAAGATGAAAAGTCAGGTGGATTAAATCCATCATCAACTAATTCCAAGATTGGATTAACTGCCCATTCTCTTGCATACTTAACTGCTTTGATAGCATCATCAATCTCTAATCCTAATTCAATGTTGTTAATAAGAGCTGTTTCATCGTCATTCCAAACCAATACAGCACCTGCTGATGGTTCAGGCATTCTTGTTGATACATGACCATATCCAATAGCATTTCTATATGAATCACCGGCTCTATAATTAGCATCTTGAATCAAATAAGTTTGGTAGTCTTGGTCTATATTCAGTATCTCTGCATATAAATCACCATTCTTCTTGTATTCAATGTATCTATCAACAGTCAAATGTCTCTCTAAAATGACATTAGTTCCAAATGTCTGTGGTGTTAAGAAGTAAACAGTTCCTCCATCATCACCATTGATTGTTACATCAAACTCTGTATGTGGAACGATAGTCCAGTCATCTTCCCCTACTGATGGGATACCTTTTGTTATGATTAAATCATTTTTCTCATATATCTTGAAGTCAAATGTGAATACAGTTTGTTGCGACTGTGATACATATGATTCGTGTGGTAAATTCGTATTGAATGCCATATTATTTCCTTATAGTGTATTAATATTGTTATTTATGCTTCTTACTGAAAATATTCAAGCTCTTCCAAACCTGTTTTACTATCTCGTGCAGCAGAAGCCTTATCTATCTTGTCAAACTTGGCTTGATACTTTGGATTAGCGAGTAATAACATATTCCGTGCCATCTTATCAATGTAGTATTGAGCGAACCAAACATTCTGACCTGGCATTAAATCTGCTACTTTTCTCGCCACATCTCCAAGCTTCTCTTCTAAATCTTTATCAGAAATCATTTCTATACCTGGTTTCAATAGAGATAATATTGGAGCTGTTGAAATTGAAACAACATCCAATGGGTTATCACCAAAGTTGTTGTCTTTCAGTAGATTACCGATAGGTCCAAGCATTCCAGATTGCTCCAAAGCAGACATATATCCTTGTGGAGATGAATAATCTCTTGACATTGGGTCATCTCCATTCTTAACATCTTTCAACGCAGTTACAAACATTCCGATGACTACACCGGCTGTTGCCATATTCAAAGCATATTCTGCTTTTTCAAGATTGGTATCAAGCTTTAGTACTCTGGAAAGATGAGTTAACACACCAGCTAATAGAAATGATTTGAATTGTGTTGCACTTCTAACTACTTCACCACCAATTGTTCCAGCATTTGTCCCAAGGCTCATATAAGCTTGATTAGCTGCACCTGGTTCAAGAACAGCATATTGAGCTTCTTCGGAGATGTATTTTCTCATCTTTTGGTTTAATTCATCGGGTAGTTTAGTAACATCTAAAAAGTCTCCCTTTTGTGCTCTCATTGTCTCCCAATCCTTTTGAGTTATACCATAAGCTTTCATCTGATTCTTTAATTTCTTTGGAATGGTCTTTGA
>QMNM01000154.1 GCA_003647765.1 Candidatus Cloacimonadota bacterium | reverse complement strand
GAGTTGAACTCTTCATTCTTATCAAGGCAGACTACATTAAAAAAGGACATACAAATATCTTCCATAATATTTTCATCTTTAACTGTGGTAGTGTCACCAAGTAAATTTATTATTAGTTCAACATTCCTAAATACTTTTTTAATTGTCATTTTGGTCCTTTATTCATTTGTCTTCATACAGAAGAAATATTGTTTTCCAAACTCTTCAGTATTGAATATTCTAACAATATTATCATTGAATGTCGCAAATGGGTTGGCTGCAATAGTCTTACAAGTAATATCCTTATAGACATCATACTCCTCACTATCTGGATGTATATTTGGTAAAAACCCTTCATTTCCAAAATAGCCACCCACTAATTCAAAACCAAATGTCTGCGGATTTATAAGAATAGCATTTAAGAAAAGAGGTAATCTTTCTTCAAACATATATATTTCTTCTTCTACTGTATTTTTTCTTAAAATATCATTATATTTTAGTGCTTCTGTATCATCAAAATATCTATTTTTAGTTGTATTGGAAAAAATTGTATCAAATCTATAACTAACAAGAGTAGATTTTAAGTTTTCTTGTGTCCATTGAACTATTTTTTCAAAGTCATCGTGCCAATAAAAATAATTAATCTTAATTACTATTTCATCAAAATAACCGTTATTAAAATATCTCTCTGATATTATATCAAGGTATTTTGTGTCGTCTGAATAGATGTCATAATCATTTATTGTCAACACAAATGATAATTCTTCCCAATATTTCTTTGAAATAAAACTCAATGGTTCTTCAAAAAAAGTATTGATGTCAAAGTCTATATCATGATCTGCATTATATTCTTTAATCAGGTCTTTTGTTGGAGCATCTATATTACTCCATGACTTGAGTAAGAATACTCCATCTTCTACTATTACTTTTCTAACTATATCATTTGAAAAACTTAAAATTAAATCATCTAAATAATTATCCCAACTTTCAGTGCTGATGTCATTTACACTCAATGCTTCTACTACTAGTGGATAAGCTATCGGCTGAGAATCTAATACAGCTTGTATATCTGATTTCAATAAAGCATTATTTACTATAACTAAATCAGTTGTTATACTTTCTACACCTTCATAATTAAAACTATCGTCAGTGGCATATATCATTATTGGTTCTGTTGAGAATTCTTTAACACAGGCTACATCTTCGATTTCGACAAATTCTTTTATCATCTTTAGAATATAGGCTCTTAAAAATTTGGTATTAATCAGCATTGAATCTGCTTCTTCACCAAATGTTGTAAGTAATACTTCTTGGTATAGTGTTCCAGTATTATCAACATTTTCTACTATTTGAACTGTGCTCATATTAAATCCTATTGATTATTTACATATATTTATTCAATAGGATCAATATATTTTTTATGTTTATTTACCGAACTTTCTTTTTACTTCTTGTAACTCTTCCATGTAAATAGATTTTTGTCTTTCAACATCTCCAATAATATCGGCATAATCTTTATTTTCAATTTCCAATTCATTGATTTTACTTTTTGCTTTATCATACTCTTCTTCTGTAAATCTATATACTGGAAGTGAAGATATGTAGTCTATATCTTTAACACCAATCTTTTCAATGAATGTAAGTAAATCACCTTTATTTTTGATAGTTTTAGCTTGACCACCTAAGTCATTGTCAATTGAAATTACAACATCATTTAATCTACTAATATCGGCAAGATTTAATTGAATGAATCTTTCATATCTTGCTGGAAAGAAAGTTAATCTCCAGTTAGTATAATCTTCAATGAATAGTGCAGCATCATGATATTCATGAACAGAGCTCGAAGTCTTTGAATCAAGAACAATAATTCTTTCCGTTGCACCAGCAGATAGTTTAAGCTTTCTTGCTACAAATTCACCAGTTTTATTTTTAAGTGCGGCTCTTTTGAAGTCGACAACAATATTAACATCAGCTTTTGATTTATCGGTATAATCAACAATCAAACCTTTCTCAACCATTTTAGCAAGAGATTCAACAACCTTGGAGTGCGTCATTCCATATGGAAGCTTTGTAATCTTTGCTTTTGAAGTATCAATAACTTGGCACTCTCCAAGGAAAGTGTATTTATTAGGATTATTTTCATCTCTAATTGCCACATTATCAATTGGTTTAGAATATGGTAATGGATTGTCAATTTTCTGACCTTTAAGAACCTTAATTTGTCTGTCAACAAGGTCTTTCAAACTTCTTGGAAGAATCACAGTTGAGTAACCTGTCGCAATACCTTGAACACCATTCAGTAATACCAATGGAATAAGGGGTAATAACATCGCTGGTTCAACATCTGTTTCATCGTAAGATGGCTTAAGATGAACTATCTCCCAATCCTTGAAAATTACTTCTTTTCCAAATGAATTAAACTTTGCAGAAACATATCTTGGAGAACCAAAAGCAGTAGGATTAATTCGTGTTCCAAATGCTCCGTGTCCATCTAACCAAGGCACATTATTACAGTATGGTCCAGCCATTTGATTTATTGATTCTGAAATTGAAGCATCACCGTGTGGATGAATACTCATTACCATACCAGTTAGTTTTGCAACTTTCTCATACTTAGATACACCTCTTAGTTGCCATAGACATCTTTGTTGAACTGGTTTAAGTCCGTTGAAGATTGGAATAGCTCTTTGAGAAATAGTATAAAGAGAGAAATCTCTATGTTCTTCTTCCAAATATTTAGATGCCGATTCTGCATCTCTTGATTTTACTTCTTTTAGTATTTCTAATACATTTAACTCTTGATTCATATATACATCCTTACATTAATACCCTTATTATACAAAAAATAATCTATATAAGGTATTCTGGATGGTCAATATGTATTTGTTCAAATCTATCTGTAAATAACTTAAATGAAGTTGGCATGAAGTATGAATAACTATTATTTCTTAATTCTGCTATTTTTAGTTTTAGGAAAAGTGCTTCTGCTTTGATTTTGTTTGGGATTTTTTCGTGGATTCTATGTCTCTCACCAGAAACTTGTAGTGTTCCATTGGTTTCAAAGTGAGATTCGGTAGTATGTTCAGTGTCAAAGATGAAGTATCCTCTTTTGAACTGCATAGTTACACCAGGGGCATAACTAATTTCGGGTGATTTATTGTATGTTTGATTACTATTGAGGATGTAATACAAGCCAAATTCCTTTTTGACTTATTTTACAATTTTTAAGCGGCGGCGGTCATTATCATTATAAGAATTGATTGAGCACCTTGACCAAGAGTCGTGATGTTGCGTTTGGTATTCTTATCGTCAAAGTAAGATAGTTCTGCTTCAGCTTTATTATAGTCAAGTGAAACAATTCCAAATTCTTTTATTAGATTATTACTCGCATCCATAGATTGGATTTTTTCAAGCATTGGATTAACATTCTCCAACTTTACTAATAAAAATTCAATTGCCAATACATCATAAATCTTATAGAACTCTGATAACTGTGCTATTTGGTCAAAACTAACAAGTTCTTCAATACCAAGCATCTTCTTAATCTTTACATACTTCTGAATGTTAGAAAAATTACGAACATCAGTTGAAAGATATGTAACTTCGCCCATTGGTTGAGTATTTTTACTTAGCTCCCATTCAAGGTCTTCAATCTTACCATCGATTAACTTCATTGAAATACCGTAAAACTTTACTTTGAGTAAAGGGTCACGATAATTAAATTCAATTGTTCCATTGAAATTTGCTTCAACAAATGATTTATCTAAGATAAATTGCATTAATTGTTTTGGTGGCATTTCTTCTGGAATATCGTTGAATGCTTCTGCAAGTTTGAGATTAAAGAAAAAAGTAGCACACCAAGTTAGTTTGTTGTAAAGGCTTTTACCAGTATCATTCATACCAGCCATAAGAGTAAGGCTTTTCATCTCCATTTTAGCCTTAAAAGCCATTGGTTCTGTGATATCTATATTTGCTTCTGTGAAGCCACTAAATGTATCAACCTTATCTTCAAATGTGCCTGTTGGACACTCGCTTAAATCACCCATAAAAACCCCTTTAATTGTTTGTTAGGGTATTATAGCAGAGTGTAGCTTAATACTAAATTAAAGTGGTTCTATTTCTTCCATTATTTTTTGATTCATATAACGCTTGGTCACATCGATTGAATATAGTTTCAAATGTATCATTATTAAAGTCAGTAACTCCAATACTTACCTCTACTTTATGATTACCTTTGGTTAATTCTTGTATTGACAGTCTTAATTTTTCGGCAACTTTAAATGCATCTATGGCTTTAGTATTTCTAAATACAATTACGAATTCTTCACCACCCCATCGAGCATATAAATCTGTTTCCCGTAATGTATTTTTGATTATTTTAGCTACATTAACTAGAACTTTATCTCCCATAAGGTGTCCATGGATATCGTTGAATCTCTTAAAATTATCAATATCAAGCACTGCAATAGATACAGGTGTACTATATCTTTTAGCAGATTTCAATTCTATTTCAAATAACTCATCAAATTTATATCTATTATAAATTCCTGTTAATTTGTCAAAAAAAGCTATATTCTCTATATCATTAATGAATCGCATTCTATTATAAATAAAATATATAATAAATATTGATAATAGAAAGATTATTAAATCCATATTTATTTTATTCTGCTTTATTACACCAATCATTGGTTCAATTTGGTATGAAACAACCCATGCTATAACCTTTGTAGATTCATTTTTAACCGGTATAAATGACAAAACCTTATGATCTTCTGAGAATACATATATGTTAAATTTTTTTTGCCTAAGCATATTCTCTACAATATATTGTTTCTGTTGTTTATTTAAAAATAGTTCCTTAGTTAT
>QMNM01000153.1 GCA_003647765.1 Candidatus Cloacimonadota bacterium | reverse complement strand
CACAGTTTTTTACAAATATATTACTCTTAACCGTGAAACCCGACTCGAGTTCAAAGAACCCGAGTCGAGTTTCTGCGAAAAAAAATCCCGTAGGGATGAAATAATTATAGCAATAATTACAATAGCAAATCATAGCTCCGTAGGAGCGATATAAATCGCTTCAACTTTTATCTAACTGGGTGAATAAGTTATTAAATAAAATATATCAGAATACTATTTACCGATTATTTCTCTCTCTATGTCTATAATTCCTCTCTGTGCTTTCTGTGTCTCTGTGGCAACATTAAGAAACCTCTGGAAATTTTTTCTTTACAAACAAACTTACACAGTCCGAAATTTGATTTTGTAATTATAATTAAGTGTATGAATAAAAGTTTTCAGAAAAAATATTTCACTACAAGAATTACAAAGACACAAAGATAAAAGATACAACTCTATTTTGATATTTTAAATACCAGTAAATTTATGCTCCATCACTTATATCATTAGATATTAAGATAATATACTTTTATTTTATGAATATACCAAACTACAATGAAAACCACTTTTCAGGAATTAGAATTTGACAAAGTTAAGGAAATTATCAAGCAAAACTGCTTTTCTACACTTGGAAAAGATATCGTTGATAAGCTTTGTCCCCTTGAAAACAAGCAAGTTATTGAGGAGAAACTCTCAGTATTAGAAGATACAAAAAATTATCTTCTTGCTGGAAACAATCTGAATCTATTTGCATTAAACGATGTTTTCCCTTTATTACAAAAACTCTCTATTGAAAACTATGTATTGAATATAGAAGAACATCTTACTATATATAATAATATCAAAATCAGTAATAGAATTAAACAGGATTTCAGGAATGAAAATGAGCATTATCCATTTCTTTCAAAAATTATAAAAAAGATAAAATATTGTTATAATTTGTCAGATGAATATGACGCAACCTTTGATGAAAAAAATGAAATTAGAGATGATGCCTCTTCACAATTAAGAAAAATTCGCCAGCAAATAAAAAATACAAAAGAGAATTTGCATACTCATTTACAATCTATTTTGACTGATAAAAGGAATGAACATCTAATTCAGGATAATATTATCACAATTAGAGATGGTAGATATGTAATCCCAATAAAAGAGAGAAAACAAAATGCTTTTGCTGGAATAATTCACGGAATATCAAGTAGTAAAGCAACAGTATTTATGGAGCCATTAGCTGTAGTAAATCTAAATAATAAATTGAATAATCTATACAATGAAGAGAAGTCAGAAATATTTCGTATTCTTGGTATACTGACAAATAAGGTCAGAGAAATTACTAATGAATTAAAGACAAATCTTAAAGTATTACAACAGTTGGACTATTTACAAGCATGTGCAGTATTTAGTAAAAGTATATCTGCAACTCATTGTGAGATAACAGATTTGCCTATTATATCATTGCATAATGCGTATCATCCTTTATTATACATCAGCACACAGTCAAATAAGGAGAAAATTGTGCCATTTTCCTTAGATTTAAATGAGAACAAAAATGTTCTTATAATTTCTGGTGTTAATACAGGTGGTAAGACAGTAACATTGAAAACAGTAGGATTGCTAAGTGTAATGGCACTTTCAGGTTTGCTTATTCCTGCGACGAGTGATAGTAAAATTGGTCTATTTAAGCATATTTACTCTGATATTGGAGATGAACAGTCCATTGAAAATGCATTAAGCACCTTTTCTTCTCATATTACAAAAATAAAAAATATGATAGAAAATGCAGATGAGAGAACTTTGTTATTGATAGATGAACTTGGTATTGGTACTGACCCAGAAGAAGGCGCTGCTCTGGCACAAGCAATAATTGAACATATAATCCAGACAAGGGCTAAACTTATTACAACTACTCATTTTACTAAGTTAAAAGTATTTGCTAATGACAATTATCTATGTATGAATTCTTCAATGAGATTTGATACAGAAAAATTAGTACCTACATATAACTTGGATATTGGACTGCCAGGTAATAGCTATGCATTAGAAATTGCTAAGCAATATGGTCTAAATCAAAAAATAATTGAGCGCGCAAATGAAATTGTTGGCAAACAAAATTTGAATTTAACTAATTTACTCTCAACCATAGAACAGGAGAAAAGAGAATTAGAAGATAAAATCAAATATTTTGAGCAAGAACATAATAAACTGGAAAAAGAAAAAATAGAATTAGAAAACAAATTAAAAAATTGGAAAAAAGAAGAGAGAGAAATAAAAAGAGCATCATTGGAAAAAGCACAATTTTGGCTAAATTCTCTACAACAAGAATTTATGCAAGAAATCAAATCTTTACGAGAGGAATTCAAAAATAAAAAACAAATTGAGCAAATAAAAGTTCATAAAATTTTACACCATTTTTCAGAACAGAGAAATAAGATTCATCAGAAAGAGGAAAAATTATCAGAACTAAAACTGGTTCATTTGACAAATCCACAAGTGAAAGATGCTGTTTGGGTAAAATCGCTCGGAGCAAAAGGTATAATTGTAAAGATTAGTAAAACAGGCAAAGTTAATGTAAATGTTAATGGGATGCTTATCTTTTGCAGGAAAAGTGATTTATTCCAATTGCCAGATGGAGTAAAAATAGATAAAAAGAAAAGGGCTGTGGTTAGATTTCCTTGTGTAGATGATGAGTTTAGTATGGACTTAGATGTGCATGGATTGAATTTTGATGAAGCACGACCTCGTATTAACAAATACATTGATAATGCATTACTTTTAGATTTGGAACAAGTACGGATTGTTCATGGAAAAGGAACTGGCTTATTGAGACAAAAAATTCATCAGTATTTTAGGTCTGATAAAAGAATAAAGGAAATTTCCTATGCTCCAATGAATGAAGGTGGCACTGGTGTTACTATAGTAAAAATAAAATAACTCCAGTTTCTCATAAGCAAAAATTACTGAATAAATCATATTTTTAATTTCTAAATCCTAATTTCTAATGTCAAATAAAATGCCAAAATTTAAATATCAAATTCATGGTTTCTGCTCGAATTTTTTGGAATTTTTTAGCAAATTCTATAATATCCTCACCAAACTTTCCAGTTCTCTCCTCTAAATTGTGTTTCTTTCTATTTGTCATTTGTATTTTGTAATTTGAAATTTCATTAGAAATTAGATATTTTGAATTAGGTAATTAAATTCCTCAATTAATTTTTTATAATATCTCTTGTGAAACTTGATTAACATAATTTCAGGTTATATCAACCGAAAGGACATTTATGATAAACTATCACACATATAAATTTGATGAAACATTTTTATATCATATATGGGACGAACAGCATTTAATTGCTGATTTATTTTCTGTTGATGGAAAGCAGATAAAAGTTATTCATCAAGGGGTGTGGAATACAGATGAAGGACCAGATTTTCGCAATGCTATAATTAAAATTGATAATAAAATATTTAGAGGTGATGTAGAAATAGATTTATTAGAATATTATTGGAAATCCCATAATCATAACGAAAACAAAAATTTCAATGATACTATCTTACATGTAGTATTTAGAAATGATACTTATCAGCAATTCACTGTTAAGGAGAACAGCGAAAAGATTCCAATTTTAGTGTTAGAAAATGCATGTGATCAAGACATTGAAAAGTTATGGAAAAGGTATCGCGGTAAGAAATTCACTGCTGAGCAACAACAGATTAAATGTGAACTTAATGAGCAAGCCAATAAACACAGTATACTATCTCTTATTGATTATTTTGGTGAGAAGCGTTTAGTAAAAAAAACTCAACGATTTGGTGCTGAATTATTAGAAGATGATTTTAACCAGATTTTATATGAAGGTATTTTAGAAGCATTAGGATATGCAAAAAATAAGAAAGCATTTCTCAAATTTGCAAGGTTTTTACCTTATAAGAAATTACAAAAATTTTGCCAAGATAAAACTCCATTACAAGTATTTTCTCTACTTTTGGGCGTTGCTGGATTTATCAATGATTACAACATTCCTTTTATTGAGAAGTCGGAACAGGAAAATATAAAAGCTATTTGGCACGATATAAGTCCAAAATATAAGGAGAGGATTTTAGACAGAAAAGTGGATTGGAACTTTTTCCGTATTCGTCCAGCAAATCATCCAGTATTACGACTAATACATTTTGTCAATTTTTCCTACAAAATAAAGGATAATAACTTAATCAATACTATTATTTCCTGCTTTAGTATTTCAGAAAAGAATAAGTGCATCTATAGAACTGTTAGTAATAATTTTATTCAATTATTTGCACCTTTAGACACAGATTTTTTACATAAGGAATTTCGTTTAGGAAAGTCAAGAGCAGACGATATTTTTCTTAATATCATTTTACCAGTAGTGAATACTTATGCTCAAAAAATGGGATATGAAAAACTGAGGAAATTAGTATGGGAGATTTATGACACTTTTCCGTTACTTTCGGATAATTATATTGTTCGTTATATGAGACAGAGGTTAAGTAAATTACAAGGTGATGTTAATAAGAGTAAAATACAGCAAGGATTGATACAGATTTATTATGAATATTGTCAATATCATAGTTGTCAGTATTGTTTAGCGAATTTTGACAATATAACAAAAAATACTGCATTTTTTTATACATAATTGCAATCGCGATCTTGCAGACGCGGACTTGCAATCGCGAACTTATACGAACTGAACGAACTCACGCGAACATTTTTATAAATTAAATTTTTTGCGATGAGTTTGTTGAGTTAGCGATCTGTTCGCGTTTAATCTCTTACTTAATCGCGACCTTGCAGACGCGAACTTATACTAACTGAACGAACTTACGCGAACCTTTTCACATTTTTTATAAAATTAGAAATTATATTTTGCGATGAGTTTGTTGAGTTAGCGATCTGTT
>QMNM01000152.1 GCA_003647765.1 Candidatus Cloacimonadota bacterium | reverse complement strand
TACGCACTACGCACTACGTCTTGTATGTTTTCATTGCTAAAAAATTAAAAGGAGAGACAAAATGACTTTATATTTAATGACATTCTTTTTATTTATGGTGGGCCTTTACGGTGCGATTACCAAACGAGATTTGATAAAAATCATATTAGCGGTTGGTATTATGGGGTATTCTGTAAATCTCTTTCTGATTTTGATTGCATATCGTACAGGAGCAATTTATCCCATTTTAACCAAATCAATGGGAGCAAACCCTGCTTTAATGGTTGACCCTCTGCCACAAGCACTTGTTCTAACTTCTATTGTAATTGAATTAGGTATCACAGCGTTGTTGTCCGCATTAGCAATTAGAATCTTTGAAAAATATGAAACATTTGATATTACAAAAGTCAGGAGATTAAAAGGATGATTATACCATATTTTGTCATTATTCCGCTGTCTGCGGCTTTTCTTATTGCTTTAATTTCACGCAAAAAAGAAAATATTGCGGCTGGTATTGCTCTAATTGTAGGTATTGTTCTGACTATTATGTCAATTTATTCATTTATTCTTCTATCAAAAAATGAAGGAGCAATATATTATCATTTTAGCAATTGGAAAGCTCCTGTTACTATCTCATTAGTACTGGACTATCTTTCTTCATTCATTCTAATTATAATTAGTGTAATTTCCCTGATAGCGATTTTCTACTCATTGCAATATACAAATCACTATACAGGTAAGTGGCAATACTTTGCTCTATTTATGCTTATGATTTCTGGTATGAATGGTGTTGCATTGACAGGAGATTTCTTTAATTTTTATGTGTTTATGGAAATTACTCTATTCTCTGCTTATTCATTAGTTGCGTTTGGATGTGAAGCAGAAGAATTAGAAGCTGCATTTAAATATGCTATTGTTGGTTCTATCTCATCTACAATGATTCTATTTGCTATTGGTCTCCTATATAGTTTCACATCTACATTGAATATGGCTGATGTTGGAAGAGTATTATTAAATGAAAAGAGTAAAGTTATATATTTGGTTTATGGAATGTTAATTGCAGGTTTAGGTCTAAAATCAGCATTAGTTCCTTTTCATGCATGGCTACCAGATGCACATCCATCTGCACCTGCTCCTATATCATCAATGCTGTCTGGTGTGTTAATAAAAGTATTAGGCACTTATGCTATGGTCAGGATATTTTTCAATGTATTTAATGCTCCACAGATCTTCTTGCAAATTATGTTGATTTTAGGAACTTTTTCAATGGTAATAGGTGGACTAATGTCTATTATGCAATGGGATATTAAACGAATGCTCGGATATAGTACTGTTAGCCAAATTGGCTATATATTCATAGGAATTGGATTAGGAACACCACTTGGCATATTAGGAGCAATATTCTATCTATTGAGTCATTCCATTTTCAAATCACTATTATTTATGAATGCTGGAGCAGTTGAATATGCACTTGATACCAGAGATATGAGACAGATGGGAGCATTAAATAAAAAATTACCTGTAACATCATTTACATCTATGATTGGCTCGCTTTCAATTTCTGGCATTCCACCATTTAATGGATTCTTTGCTAAATTGATAATCATAATCGCTTGTATTCAGTCAGCACATCCTATCTATGCAGGCTGGGCAATTTTAGTAAGTATTATTACTCTTGCTTATTATCTGAAAATGCAAAAGCATACATTTTATGGAAAACCGAATTTCAAAAAGATATATGAAAAAGTTCCATTCACTTTGAAGACATCAATGATAATACTTGCTGGATTGTGCATTATATCCTCAATTCTAATTATTCCTGGAATTAAGGAAGTAACTTTGGATAAAGTAACACAAGTAATTTTAGATAAAACTGATTATATTGAATATATCAGACCTTTAATTATGGGGGGTAAATGATATGAAATTAGAAACAAAAAGTAGAATTGCTGTCTTTATTATATCTTTTATCGCTTATTTTGTTATTACCCAAATAGGTAAATTTGACTGGCAGGAACTAATTGTTGGAATTATTATTTCTCTCATTACCACTATTGTTACTGGTGATATTCTTATTAAAACAGAAAGAAAATTTAAATTTAGTAGAATACTTTATACGATTCTCTATATCTTTCAGTTGTTATGGGAAATCATCAAGGCAAATATCCATGTGGCTTATTTAGTGCTTCATCCTAAATTACCTATTAAACCTGGTATTGTAAAGATAAGAACAGATTTGAAAAAGGATTCTAGCTTAACAATGTTAGCAAATTCTATTACACTTACCCCTGGCACACTGACAATTGATGTAAATAAGGAGGAAGGCGTGTTATATGTTCATTGGATAGATATAAAGTCCATAGACATTGACAAAGCCACAGATATAATTGGGGGACGATTTGAAAAAACTATAAAGGAGATCTTTGAATGAAAAGTACTATTAAATGGCGTATTGGATTTCTTGTAGTCATCGCTTTTCTAGTAATAAATTTTTTCGTGTTTAGTTACGATTTAAAATTTAAGTTAATGAATGTAGCCCTTTTCAGTGCCTTATTTGTCTTAATTCGTACAGTTCTTGGTCCTTCTCCTGCGGATAGAATAATAGCGATTGATATTCTTGGTGTTCTGGTAGTAGGTATATGCGCGCTCATTGCTATCACATTTGATCAATCGTTTTTTATTGATATTGGAATGGCATGGGCATTGCAGAGTTTTATTGCTACACTTGCATTAGCAAAATTTTTAGAAGGGAGACATTTAGATGAGTGAAATAATCGGCTATATTTTAATATGTATCGGATTAGCTTTTGACTTTTTTGGTGTTTTGGGATTAGTAAGACTGCCAGATGTGTATAATCGCTTACAAGCAGCGACTAAATGTGTTACTTTTGGAACTGCTGGGATTTTAGCTGGTGTATTTGTAATGGAGGGCTACAGCTCTATGGGCTTGAAACCAATTATCTGTATTATATTCATACTGTTGACTGCTCCAGTATCTGCTCATGCTATTGCCAGAGCTGCGCATCGTGCTAAAATTAAACTTACTGATAAAACAATTGTGGATAAATATGAAGAAGATAAAGAATTATATTAACTGTCTAACCACAAAGACACTAAAATAAAAAGAAGACACCATGATTATTTCTCTCTCTGTGTCCTTTAAATATTGCTCTGTGTTCTCTGCGTCTCTGTGGTGAATTTACGCTCTACGCACTGTGTCTTTGTGGCAAAATTGAAAACGAGGAATAATTATGATTTTACCTAAACTAAGAGAAGTAAAAGAAGCGGTCTCATCGTTTTTTTCCAAACCATATACAAGTAAATATCCTTTTACAAAAGAGCCATACAAACCTGTTGAACAGTTTCGTGGAAAACCGCATTATGACGATAAAGTATGCATTGGTTGTGGGACTTGTGCACAGGTCTGTCCTGCTGGAGCAATTACTATTACTGATGATATTGAGAAAAAGACAAGGACTCTAAAAATAAACTACACACATTGTATCTATTGTGGACAATGTCAGGAGCATTGTATTACTGAGACAGGTATCAAACTTTCTAATGATTATATTACAGCTGTTTTTAATGCAGATGATAAAGCAGATTTTGAGGAAATACAAAAGCAATTAGTGCTTTGTCAGAACTGCGGCGAACCAATTGCTACTATTGACCATCTTGACTGGCTGATTGATAGATTAGGGCCAAAAATTTATGGGCATCCATTATTGATGATAAGAAAACAAGAGCAATTTATGGACATTCCTGAATCAGAAGTGAAATCTAAACTACGCCGCGAAGATCTATTTAAAACACTCTGCCCTAAATGTAGACATAAGATAGTTATTGAAGATGGTAGATGATTGTATAAATTTTTGGTAGCCCCACGGTCCATCAGAAGTAGTGAGGAATGATTTATTATAAAGCATCTCAGAATATCACTGCTTATACAGGACTACCAGAAATTATTATCTCTAGCCCAGTCGGTTACGGCTGGGTTTAATTGTATTTACAGAAACTCGACTCGGGTTCTTTGAACTCGAGTCGGGTTTCATATCGCATCTTACTTTACAATGCCCCGGATTGGTAATGTATAAATTATGAATAAAGTTTTTTCTTTAATATTTATTTTATTATATACAGGTCTATTTGCTGAAAGTGAATGGACTGTTTTAGTTTATATCGCAGCTGATAATAATCTTTTTAATAATGCTTTTAAGGATATAAATGAAATGGAGCAAGTTGGTTCTTCTGATAGTGTTAATATAATTGTGCAAATTGACCCATTAGATGATGCTACATCTCATTTTGATTCTACTGAAGCCAGAAGATATTACATCACAAAAGATTATTCTCCAAGTTACATAAGTTCAACTTTATTAGTGTCTTTAGGTGAGATAAATTCCGCAGACCCAAAAGAAGTGTATAAATTTGCCAATTGGGGATTTTCCGAATATCCATCAAGAAAAAAAATGCTAATTATTTGGGACCACGGCAATGGCTGGTCAAAGGAAGACCAAAGCAAATCAGTTTGTAATGATGATGAATCTGGTGATAACATTAGTGTTGCAGATGGCGAATTAAAAACTGCGATTAGTAATATTAATTATCATCTTGATATTCTGGCTTTTGATGCTTGTTTAATGCAAACAGTAGAAGTTATTGGCGAAGTATATGAATATTGCGATTTTATAATCGGTTCAGAGGACGAAGTTCCAGTAGATGGCTTTCCTTATGGATTTGCATGGGATACAGAATACGGTATTTTCAATTACCTTACTGAAAATCCACAATGCACGCCGCGAGAATTCTCAAAGGAAATAGTGGAAAGATATGTTAATTCATATTTATCTGGTCAGCAATCTGGCAGTCATTTAACCTTGTCTGCTATAAATACTGATTATTATCCAATATTTCAAT
>QMNM01000151.1 GCA_003647765.1 Candidatus Cloacimonadota bacterium | reverse complement strand
TTATCACCTATTTCAGCTTCACCAGGAGCACCAGCACCTACCGGCTGACAAGTAATAGCATTGGACCACCACCATGGATCAAATCCCTGTGAAGTTGGGTCAGGTTGGGGATTAGTACAAACAGCATCATCTCCAGTAGGGTTACCATTTCCATCAGGTGGACTAATTACACCATCTCCTCCATCAAGCATAAAATGAAGCAAATTACCATATGCACCTAATGGTACTCCACCTGAATAATCATGAAATTTTACTTGAACTGGTTGCTGTGCTAAAAGCATAGAAGCAAGTGCAAGAATTACAATGATAATTGAAATCCTTTTCATTTTAATTCTCCTTTCTTATCTTAGATTATTATCATTTTTAATAGGATTACTAACTTTCTTAATTTTTACTTTGCTGGTGGTAGATGTACTTGGAGTAATCTTTGGAGTGACAACAGGAGTAACAACTTTCGTTTTTACTTTACTACCAACTTTTGTACCTTTGGAAAGAGGGTCATAAATCCAATGAAATCCAGCAGGGTGAGCAGAATTTCTATAAAGCCAATATACGTGAGTAGGTTCAATATTTGTTAAAGAACCCATCCAACCGAATACAGGTCCGGCATATGTTGAACTAAGTCCAGTATTCATACTTAAGATTTGGTCACCATCACCAGGATTTGTGCCAGTAAATCCACATGCAAGTAAGTCAAGATTATCTGGTGCTATTGCAACTTCGCCAACTTCTTTTATTCCAACCGCAGTCCATTTACCAAGTCCTGTTCCTCCATCACCAGGGATTATACCATAATCAATAACTTCTTTTTCAACTGTTCCTGCAATATATACACTGTCTGTTGGATTTAGTGGATTTTTATACATCCAATAAGAATACTGATAGAAAAGGGAATCTAAACTACCTATCCAGCCAAATACAGGTCCGGCATATGTTGCAGAAAGTCCACTCTGCATACATAGAACTTGATCACCATTTCCAGGATTTGTACCTGAGAGCTGGTCACCAAAAACATCATCTAAGCTCATATATCCATTACCATCAGTATCTTCAAAAGTAAATGGTAATGATAGGGGTTTCCATAACCCGGTTGGCATATCTCTCTTAACAAACCCCACAGTTTCACTCGGGTCAGATTCAGTGGCCATAAGAGCGCAAGCAAATGTCAGAATCACTATTGTTGCAATTAATCGTTTCATTTCATTTCCTCCTTAAAATTAAGTTAATTATAAAATTCATAAATTTATGAACTTCCCATTTTGGGACTTGCGACATTAAATTATTTGGCTAAATTTCTGTCAACATTTTTTTAAATTTTTTCCAATTTTTTTCTTCGACATTAAAATTCTACCACAGAGACACAGAGAAGTAAAATTAAGAAAGTAGTCCTTGTATTGTACCTTTATGGCTATTTTTTCCAAAAACTATTTATTTTTTCTTTTTTGTTCTTTGTAAGATAAAATTGCAAAGCAATATCTTTCTCTAATGTTCTACCCATTTTTACTCATTTCTAATATTTTACCAAAACAATTTCACTCTATAATGTATGTCAAGTTTTTTTTCAATTTTTTTGTGTTTTTTATTTTGAATTTATCTTAATAATTTTCATTTCAGTTCTTCTATTTTTTTGTCTGCCTTCTGGTGTTTCATTAGTTGCGATTGGCTTTTCTTCTCCATATCCTTTGGCAATCAAATTATCCTTTGGAATGCCAAGTTCTATTAGTCGGTCAACAACTGCTTGTGCCCTTCTCTGAGAAAGTCCCATATTATATTCATTTGTGCCAATCCAATCAGTATGTCCACTAATTTCTACTACTGCTCTTGGATTTGCTTTAAGTGTTTGATATATGAAATCAATCGCTTTTTTGGTCGGCTCATCATCTCTTAAGTTGGACTTGTCAAAATCAAAAAACACGCTGTCAACTATAACTGCCTTGCCAACTTCTATTCTCTCCATAAGTATGTCAAAGATAGTATCATTTTTTACTGTGATAGTGCCTCTTGTGTATAAAAAGCCCTCTTTTTTAGCATTGTAAATAAAATTTCCTGGGCTTGGCCCAACCAATGAATAATGACCCACAGAATCCGACTTCATCTCAACTGTGGCAATAGTTGGCTTTTGTGTAATTGTATCTAAGATGATATATTCCCACTGGATTTCCGCATCTGGGATAGGTTCTTTTTTATCAGCAGAAAGCACCTGCCCTGATATAATTACCTGTTCCCTTATTTTCACTGGTGTAATAACGACTTTTGTTTTTGGCATTCTTGCTTTGACTATATAAATATCATCGCCGCCATATCCACCATAGCGATTAGAAGCAAAATAAGCAACAGTAGTATCATTAAAAGGAATGGATAAGAAATAATCATCTTTTACAGAATTAACCTCTTTGCCGAGATTTACTGGCTTGGACCATTTTGTCCAATTATTAGAAAGTTTTTCTGCTACAAATAGGTCATAACCGCCAAAAGTTGAATGTCCTTTTGAAGCAAAGAATAAATTTTTTCCATCAGGAGATAACCAAGGGCTTAATTCTTCAGCAGATGTATTGATTTGCTCTCCTAGGTTAATAGGAGGACTCCAAATCCCTTTAACAGAAAGCCGTGTTGAGACATAAATATCTGTTTTGCCAAAGCCATCAGGTCTATCAGAAACAAATAATAATGCCAAACCATCTGAAGAAATACATACCTGTCCATCAAAATATTTACTATTTATAGTAGCAGAAGGCAGTTTTTTGGAAGAGCCAAATAAATCCTTATTTTTGATATTGAAAGAGTACACATCTGGGAATGGTTGATTGTCATAATAGCCAGTAATAAAGGCAATATTATAGTTGCTGGAAATAGCAGAAATGGATTCGTTCTTTTCTGTATTTAACATATCGCCAATATCCTTTGCTTGTAGCCATTCATCAGCATATTTTTCTGCTATCCATATATTATCATCACCTTTAATACCTCGTTTGCTAGTAAAATATAATCTTTTGTTATCAGGAGATATTACAGGAGCAAAATCAGAGGCAGGAGAATTTATCGCTGAGCCGAGATTTCGCACACTTTTGATAAAATACATATTTTCTGTATAAAGCACATTTGCCAATTCCACAGCTTTTTGTGCTTCACTATACGACGCATACTCGGCTTGCAACATAAATGCCTTTGCCGCATCTTCATAATTAGTCAATGCAAAATACGAACGGGCTAAATATTTGTAATACTCACTATTAAGTGAATCAATTTTTATTGCATTTTGAAAATAATAAGCGGCTCTATCATACAATCCTGCAGAATAATATTCATAGGCCTGACTTGCATATTTTTGACCTTTTACTAATTTTACTGCTGACAATTGTGTAATAAGCAAAAGTAAAATAATCAATAAAACTGATTTTTTCATAAGATACTCCTTCATTACAAGAAGACAAGATATAAAACGAGCTTTAATTAATTCACATTCCTTTATTTTTTGTATATCTTACCTCTTAATCCAATTTTAACAACTATAATTAAATTTTGATCTTCCCTTATTTTAATTAGCATTCTATATTTGCCAACTCTTATCCTGTAAATATCTTTCTGCCCTTCTACGGGTCTTATATCTATAATTCTTTCTTTTGTTACCAAGAATGTTAAAACTTGATCTATTTTCTTTTGGTATCCCCTTAGTAGTTTCTTATATGTTTTATATGCTTTTTTAGTAAATTCTACCCTCCAAAAGGCCACGATATAGTTTCTCCTTTTTTTAACTCTTCTTCTGCTATGTTTATAGATATTCTTTCTTCTTCTGTTAAAGGCTGAGTATCCTCTTCAATGAAAACTTCTTTAAAAATTTCTTCTTTTTCTTCATCTTTTAGTCTTTTTAATAGTTGTATAATAATTTCTATTGGAACTGTAATTTTTTTGGTTTGCATTGTCGTTTCTCCTAATATACTTTTAAAACTCTATTTAGGCTATAAATTTTAAATCAAATTTAATTTTTATGTAGCTGTAATTTTTCTACTAAAAGGGATGACAGAAAAACACAATCCATTATCAATTCAAGAAAGACAAAAAGTCGTCCTGATATATCGGGAAGGATTAAGTCCTTAATCAACCGAGCATTCTAACACAGGCTATGAACCCTATGCTACCTGCCATTTAATTAAAATCTGAGTGTTAAGGAGAAACGATGATTATTGCTCATAACATCTTGTTCTGCCTGGACATAGGTATAATCAAATCCGATGAAATTATAATGGATGCCAATTCCACCAGCAAGTTTGCCATCATTTATACCAGCACGAATACCAGCGGAAATTTTGTGGAATAATTTTTTCCAGGCATCTTTCTCTTCTGCACTTAATCCGAAGCCACGAGTATCCGGACTTGACTCACTGAGTTTCAGCCAATATTCTCCACCAAAATAAAATTTCGTATGACTATCATCCTGTGTTCCTCTAATATCAGAGTTAAAAGTCAAATTCTTCATTGGACATACAGATACACCAAAACTTACATCATAAGGTATATGTTCACCGCCAATTTCACCTGCAATATTTCTGAAACAAGTGCCAATACTGATTTGTTCTGCTATGTCATAGATAAGTCCAGCATCTAATCCAAATCCCTTGTATGACTCATCTGGAATGTCTTGCAGTAATGCCTTGCCTGTAATACCAACAGAAATATTTTTTGTTATTAAAAGTGAGACGGAACCAGAAATCGCATTGTCAGAATAATCAGAAGTTCCAGAAGAAGTTCCTGTGGATGAATATTTGTGAATGTCAGATACGCCAGCATTTATCCAAGCAATACCAATGCCACCATATTTATACGGCATTCCAAAGCTGACAAAATTATAATTTCTATCCCAATCTAAATCAGAAGTGTACATTCCTTGAATCTCTATTGTTGG
>QMNM01000150.1 GCA_003647765.1 Candidatus Cloacimonadota bacterium | reverse complement strand
TTTAATAAAGTATGCCTCATCAGGGTGAAAATTCCAAAGAGCCCTCTCTGCTTCTTCAAAAGTTTTATACTTATTGATTGGCATATAATTTACCTCTTAAATTAGAATCATTTTAGTCAGCATTATTTATTTTTCTCTTTAATAAGTTCCTTTAAAAACATAGCATCAGTTTTATCTTTGTAACGCACTGTATCTTTCTTTAGTTTATACAATGTTTCCGGTGTGCCAATCTTTATTTTTATACCATGACATTCTATAATTTCATATTCCAAATCTTCATACGAAAACAACTTATCTATACGAGTCATAATATCAATATAAAAGCCATTTGGTGTTCCATACCGAATTACAGGATAATTATCTAACTCATCAATAGTAATTTCATCAATAGAAGAATCATTAAAAACCAAATGTAGTGCTTTTCTAAGTTTTTCAATATTCTCAGGAACCATTTTAATAAAAATGTCTATATCGCGAGTTAATCTTTCCATACCGTAAAGAATTACAGCAACACCTCCTATCAGGATGTAATCTACCTTTTGTTCATCAAATGCTTTTAGAACTTGAATAAATTCTTTGAATTGATTTACCATAAGAATTTTCCTGTTTGTTTCTTCAATAACTGTTTGTAATATGCTATTTGTGCTGAGATTCAGTGTCCCCAATTATTTCTATATACTGCTATGCTTTGTGATTATTCGCATCTTTCCTTACTTTCAATTGCACCAAAAGGGCATACTTGCGAGCATACAGAACATCCCCAACAGAATAGTGGGTCTATGTATGCTTTATCATGCTTTTGATATATTGCAGGACAGCCAACTTGTAAGCATATACCACAATTTTTGCATTTCTCTTCATTTACTTGAAATATTGGCCTGACCTTATCTTTTGGTTCAATAAATATACAAGGACCTTGTGTAATGACAACTGACGGCTCTGACTTGTTAATCTCCTCTGTGAATACCTCTTTTAATTTCTTAACATTAAAAGCACTTACTGTCCTGATATTTTCCTTTTTTATACCAATTGCCTTACATAGTTCAACAAAGTCCAATTTATGCGTTTTTTCGCCCATCAATGTCTTGCCTGTTGCAGGATGGTCTTGATGCCCTGTCATTGCTGTAATGCTGTTATCCATAATACAGATTGTTGAAACACCTTTATTATAAACAACATCTATTAGACCTGTAATTCCTGAATGAATAAATGTAGAATCGCCAATTACTGCAACTACTTTTCCAGTAGGATTTTCGCCATTCATTTCCATTGCTTTTTCAATGCCCTGAGCATTTCCAATACTTGCTCCCATACAAACGCAAGTGTGTAATGCAGATAAAGGAGGCAATGTCCCTAATGTATAACAACCAATATCACCTGTTACATTGACATCAAGTTTATGTAGAGTATAGAATACAGCCCTATGCGGACATCCTGGACATAATGCAGGTGGTCTGGCTGGTATCTTTGGTAGTTCTATTTTTTCATAAGATTTTTTCCCAGTTAATGCCTCTTCAACTACATTAAGATTGAATTCATAAGTGATTGGCAATTTATCCTTGCCTGTAACTTCAATTCCAATGGCTTTAATCTGCTCTTCCATAATTGGGTCAAGCTCTTCAATTACATATAAATTATCAACTTTTTCAGCGAATTCTCTAATAAGCTTTTTAGGCAAGGGATTTGTCAAACCAAGTTTTAGAATTGATGCAGATGGAAATATCTCTTTTGCATATTGATAAGCAATACTACTTGTGATAATCCCCAATTCTTTACTATTCATCTCCATCTTGTTCAAAGCACAATTATAACCATATTCTTCTAAATCTTTCATCCTTTTTTCAACTTTTAGATGCAGAATGCGAGCATTAGCAGGAATGATAACCTGTTTATGAAAGTCGCGCTTGAATTTCCTCTTTTTTGCCTCTTCTCTTTCTCCAAGTTCTACAATGCCTTTAGAATGGCATATACGTGTTGTCATTCTGAATAGCACAGGAGTATCAAATTGCTCACTTATTTCCATAGCATATTTAATAAAGTCCTTTGCTTCTTGACTATCTGATGGTTCAATACAAGGGACTTTTGCATGTCTTGCATAATGTCTATTATCTTGTTCATTTTGTGAAGAATGCATGCTTGGGTCATCAGCGGAGATGATTACAAATCCACCATTTGAGCCAATATAAGCCATACTAAAAAATGGGTCTGCGGCAACATTAAGTCCAACATGCTTCATTGCAGCTAAAGCCCGAACTCCACCCATTGATGCACCAGCCGCAGCTTCAACTGCGACTTTCTCATTTGGCGACCATTGACAGTTAATATAATCCTTATATTTAACAATATTCTCTAATATTTCAGTGCTTGGAGTGCCCGGATAAGCTGCTGCAAATTTTACACCAGCTTCATAAGCACCTCTGGCTACTGCTTCATTTCCTGACAATATTTTTCTCATCTCTCTCTCCTTGATTTATTTTTCCTTGATATATAAAAACAAAGTTTGGAACTATCTATCAAAAATATGATTGGTCCCATACCTCAGTTAGACAACTGCCAAATCAATAAATAGGTGTTAATGTGATAATAAAAGTATAATTAGTGCAGTGTGAATACAGATGTAATAGTTACACGAATATTTTTCTTGCGAGTAGAAGTTTGATGAATTCCATAGCCAGCTATATCAGTAGAATATGGTTCTGTAATTTGAAATACACCAGCGCGAGCAGAACGCATTTTCTTAATCTTTCTGCTTACAGACCGAGCAATTTCATTTGCTCTTTCTATTGCATTTTGAGTAGCAGATGCAAGTAATTGCTTTTTAATTTCAGGTAAGTTGGAAGAAAAATATTGTATATCCGAATACTCAAATGCAAGATTCTTTTTTGTAAAATTAGTCGGATTAATCGCTATTTTTTCAATTGCATCAATGTCTCTTGATACAATGTAAATATTTTGCTCTAAAATATAACCAACTATTTTGCCGTATTCTCCATAATTTTTCCGAACTGATACAGCTTGAACATTCATCTCTTCTGTTGCAATATCCATTGCATTCCATATTTTCTTAAAAATAGACAGTTTTTGATTCATTTTATTATAGCCATCTGTCAAACCGTTTAGTGTAACAATTTCTGAAAAATTAAATTTCCATTTTACAATATCTGCTTCAAATTCATTAGTAGCATATCCGACGACTTTGATAGTTTGCTCGCTTTTCTTTGAAAAATAAAAGAATAGCCCAAAAATAAATGATGCAAATATCAAACCAATGCTGATAATTAACGCTGATTTTTGATTAAACATATTAACCCTTTATTTTGGTGATGAGTGACCGAAAAATAGAACATTTTTTGTGTAGCTTCGTGTCCTTCGTGGCTAACAAAAAGTGAACTCAAAGAATTATTTGTGTAGCTTCGTGTTCTTCGTGGCTAAAATTTTATATTATGGAATTTCCACTTCATCAAAAATTTTATTTACAATGTCTTCCTGAGTGATTTCTTCTGCTTCTGCTTCATAAGTTAGAATAATCCGATGCCGTAATACATCTTTACCAATTGCCTTAATATCCTCTGGTGATACAAATCCTCTTCCATTCATAAAAGCATTAGCCATAGCTGCACGAATCAAATAGATAGAAGCACGAGGCGAAGCTCCATATTCTATCAAGTCATTTAAATCTGGTAAATTATGCTTTTCTGGTTCACGAGTAGCAAATACTAAATCTACAACATAATCTTTTATCTTTTCATCCACATATATTTGATTGACTATCTGTCGTGCCTGTAAAATTTGGTCTGGATTAACAACTTTATTAACAGGTATGGCCTCATTTTTATGCATCCGATTGATGATTTCTTTCTCCTCTTCTTTATTTGGATAGTCCACTTTCAGTTTTAGCATAAATCTATCTACTTGTGCTTCTGGCAGAGGATAAGTTCCCTCCTGCTCAATCGGATTCTGTGTAGCCATAACAAGAAATGGCTCTGCTAATTTATGAGTTGTATCTCCGATAGTTACCTGTCGTTCTTGCATTGCTTCCAATAATGCACTTTGCACTTTTGCAGGTGCCCTGTTAATCTCATCTGATAAGATGAAATTAGCAAATATAGGACCCTTCTTAGGTATAAAAGTTCCCTCTCTTTGATTGTAAATCATTGTGCCAATTATATCAGCAGGAAGCAAGTCCGGTGTGAACTGAATACGATGAAACTCAGCATCAATAATGTCTGCTAATGTACTAACAGCAAGAGTTTTAGCTAAACCAGGTACACCTTCTAATAAAATATGGCCATCAGCTAATAAACCTATTAATATTCGTTCAATCATATATTTCTGTCCAACTATTCTTTTATCAACCTCCTGCATAATATTTTTGATAAATACACTCTCCTCTGCTACAAGCCGATTGATTTCTTTTATATCCACAAAAACTCCTTATAAATTGATTAATTCCACATACAAAACAACAGAATTGAAAAAGTTCTGTCAAATGTTTTCCTTGTTAGCAACGAAGTTACACGAATAAATTTCTACGGAAATATTCCTATTTGACAGCATCAGCGTTTTTTTGTTTTCTTGAACTCTTCCATTGCTGTGTATCGCCTATAAAAAAACCTTCAAGATTTTGATAAGCTTGAAGGTTTAAATTATTTCTATGTCCTGAATTTTGTTTTTATATCATAAAGTAGTGCAGTGTAAAGTAAATTCTGATTGATAGACAGAAGCCCACAACTTCAGTTGTAGGGTGAACGCAGAACGATATATTCATAACCGTTTCAACGGTTTTACAATATTAAAAAAACCATTAAAATGGTTAATAGATGAGTTCTTCGTTTTCGTACCCACGATTAAAATCGTGGGCTTCTATCAACACCAAAAAATACAATATAGAAAATGTATATATCAA
>QMNM01000149.1 GCA_003647765.1 Candidatus Cloacimonadota bacterium | reverse complement strand
CCATTAGAATCAAATATTGTGTCAAAAATAAAGTTTTGACCAAATGCAACACTATATCTATTATAAGCTTCTACTAATAAATCATCAGGAGCAGTTTCAATGTATGATCTACCGGCATTGTTTAAGTAGAAAACTGTGCTTTCATCATCCATATAATAATACTTACTTGAACCATCAGCTTCTATCATTGAATCTAAGTCAATTTTGAAGTCATCTGTAATTCTTCTTGTAATAATAATATCAATTGCAGAATCAGTTACATTTTTTTCGTGAATAATAGTTTTTGTAGGATTGAAATTAAATTCCATGTCATTGTCTTCTGGGAAGAAAACTGGTAAGTTTGGTGCGATTGGAAGATTCATCATCTTACTCATATCTTGACCGATATTACCTTTAGTATAATTGATATTATGTCCAGCAACATTAATACTTCTTTTTTGACCATCAATAGTCTGTGCTTCAAATGGTGATTCATTCGTAGTTAAGTTTGAAACCCATACACCAGTATCAGCTTGTTCACCTGTTCTAAATGGAACGAATTGTCTATTAATTTCAATAAAACCAGATTTCTCCAAGTTTCTCTTATTAACCTCTGCATCTCTTTCAACTATTGTTGTTTCTGGTAATCCAAATACTACATCTAGTTCAGCAATTTTGCCATCTAAATAGTCAAGTGTTTGAGTTTCTTTTGTGTTTAAGTCAGATGCTATCTTGTCGAATACCTCTGAATGAAGTTGGTCTAATCTAATACCCATTATATTTCTCCTGTAATTACAGTATGTGCAGTATGGGGACTTTAAGCAATTAGTAGATAATTGTAGTTAAGGACACCAATGCCGCCACACTAGTTTTTTTTCATTTTGAGACGGTTTTCCAAAAATGATTTTCTATTATTATTTATAGGGTTGTGGGGTTTTATTAGTTAGATATGATAATAATGTCAGATCTTTTGGAATTTGGTATTATTATTGTATTTTCTTCTTGATTATATTCTAATGTGGAAAGCCTAAGACCATTTCTCGTAACCTCAAAAGAATTATTGAGTATGTCAAATGATGGGGTAAGTGGTTGTAATTTTTTCTTTAGTTTGAATTCGTCTCTTCTTTTTATCTGGGTTAATTCAATCCATCCATTTCCGTGAAATAGTTTTAATGATTGCACTGTGGTGTCATACCATAATTGACCAGGCATAGGGTTTTTTGGTGGTAAATCACCTGCGAAGTTTTGAAGAATTTTGAGTAAGTTTTCATTGTTAGTAGTAACCATATTAGCAGCACCTTTGCCTACTAATTTGATACCAGCGAGTTCTTTGATTGTTTTGTTTGGGACTTCGACTATTGAAGCATAATCGTCAGTTTTTGTGAGTATAATTCCCATGAGTATTCCTTAGTGAAGACACCGAACCTAAGTCCAATGTCTAAGTAGTTAATACTATTTATTGTAGTCCGCAGTCATAATTGCATCAATTACTAATTGTCTTTCAACATAACTAGCAACATCAGCAGTTTCTTCTGCTGTAACAGGAGTTCCAGCTACTTGTTTGATTAAAGTAGATAAAGCTTTTGACATATCAGCAATTAAATCTTGCTCATCACCAACAGCGATTTCAATTCTTTGTCTTACAAGTTCTTTTCTAATAATAGTTTCTTTGTCAACATTTAATGTAACAACAGGTCTTGCAGGAGCATTAGCTACACCTCTATAACCAGTTAAGTAAGCATTAATAGCTTCTAATTCTGTTCTTAGTTCTAAAACTTTAGTATATTCAGTTTGATGAACTTCAGTCACTTTATGAGTTTCTCTTGTATAGTGATCATAAAATTCTTTCTCAACTGTAACTGTTCCTTCAGAACATTCAGCAATTCTTGCAGAAATATTAGTTTGAACATCTGGCGTTAATGGATTACCATTTTTGTCACCATTAGTAAGTTGTAAAGTTAATTGAGCTTTCTCTTTATCAAGTGCTTGAACTGTAGATTGAGCCTTAAACCATGTATCTTCTGTTTCAATTAGTTTTCTTTCCGCTTCACCCTTAAGTGTTGTAGCAGTAATTGAACTAATAACAGTAGCGTTATCAATTTCAGCCAATCTAAGACTTAATGCTTCAATTGGTGTAAATGAGTATTCTGTTTTTCTTGTTACTACACCAGCTGATGCAGTATATTTGTATTTAGTTACCATTTTTTATTCTCCTAGAATTTTATGGGGTATGTCTAAGCCGAAGCTTAAACGATACTTCCAAAGTAGTAAGGTAGTTTAATTTTTCTGTGTCCAATTTTAACATTGTTTCCAGTTCCACCATTATCATCAGTTGTTTCACCATCAATTACAACGAATTGCTCGTCATCTAATGTATAAGCAACACCGCTTCCATTAACACTTTGGTCTAATTCTTTGTAAAGTAATTTTAAGAACATTTCGCCTCTTGAAGAAGTAATGTAAGGAAGAACTTTAAGAGCTGGACCATTTCCTGCTAACCCTGCTTCAGCATGAGTAAGAATTGACCAATCTTCATTTAATACAGAACCATCAATACCTTTATTAACTAAATAAGTTGCTAGTGGCATATTCTTAGAAGAACCTTTAGAACCTAATGGTGCATCATGAATTGTTACTTTATCCATAAGATTTGAAACTGCTTTACAACCTAAGTTATGTTGTAGTGCGTTACCTAACCAAATGTCACCAAGTGCTTCAACTCTTGTAGAAGTAGTAATTGTAGTTGGGTTTGAAGCAACTTCATAATAAATCTCAACAATAGCATCATCAGTAAATGATTTCCAGTTAATAGCAATTGTAGTGTTATTAGTTAAAGAACTAACATTTTCAAATGCGAATGTAGCCGGTGTAGCTTCAACTTGATCAATGATTGATGTTGAACCGTCAGCAGATGTAATTTGAGTTAAAAATGCTTTCTTACCAGCTTTTTTATCAGTAGTTACGATTACTTTCTTGATTGATCCAACAGGCTTAGATAGTTTGAAGAATTTAGTGTTTCTTAATTCTAAATCACCTTCACCATTATCTCTACCAGAAACAACATCTCTTGGTATCATTGAAACACCCTCTTCATCAACAACCATAGAAGAACCTAAGTTACCATACATTTTCCAACCTTCAGCATAACCACCTTTATTAGTGATGTCAATCCAAGTGTTAGTATCAGTTTCGTCAATTGCGAAGTTACCTAATGTATCCATATGAGAACTTTCAATATTTGTTTTGTTCTTGATAGCACCTCTATAAACATAGTAGTTTTGACCAGTGAATGCAATGTTACCATTTTCTAAGATAATAGTTCCTTCATAATCAGCAACTTTATCAGTTGTAGAGAATTTGAACGAGTTACCAGCAGGATCACCAATAATATCAGCAAATAATTGTGATTTTCTTGAAGCCATTCCTAATGGAGATACAATCATAAATTCAGTTGTTTCATCAATATAAACTTCACCGTCATTAATAACAATTTTCTGAATTAAGTTACCGTCTTTATCATTTTGAGTTTCACCAGCATCATCTAAAACAGGAACTAAAGAAATTTGAACTTTTCTTGTAAATGTATTAGTATAGAAAGGTCTGTCAGTTTCAACACCACTTCTAACAAATAATGTTGAAGTATAACCAGTAGTAATTTTTTCTGCAACATCTCTTGAGATACCAGCAATTTCCGAATTGTCTAAAGAATAAGCGATTGGTAATTCAGTCACATAACCATAACCAGTTACTTGAGTAGAACCATCCATTAAGGGTTGTCTAACACCAGCACCATCTAAAAATTCAACACCAGCTGTTGCAGCCGCATTTCCTTTCCAGTAGTATAAATGACTTTCTTGTTCCCAACCTCTTTGATCTCCAAGGATAAACTTGTTGAATTCTTGAGTTAAAACATAATTTAAGTCTAATTGCTTATTAACATCGATTCTTAAATCGTTAATATCAACTTCATTTACTTCATTGAAGTATAAACCATCATATCTTCCAGAAATACCTGAATTCATGTCACCACCAATAACAAAACCTAAGTCGTTGTTATAAGCTGCAAGAACAGTATGTCTATCAAATAACCAGTTCATCATAATCTTGTATTTATCTTCCCATGTAGCACCAGTAGTTGATGAAGCAAGAGTAGCATTGGCAATATCCATAAGAGCAAAACCAATGATGTCATCAGACTCATCGTAATCGGCAACTAATCTTAAACCATCTCTAAATCTAGCAGATCCATTTGGATTAAAAATTGTATCAAAAACACCTGTATTTCTTCTTGAAACAGTTGTAAGTGGAATAGCATAAACAAAACCGTCATGAGATAAGTCAGAAGAATATTCAGTTGAATAAGTTCCGTTTAATGAATGAGCGTTGTCTTCGTTATATGGAGCTAAAATTGTGTAGTTTGCATCAGCAGAATTAAGTGTTCCTAATTTACCTTGAGCTTTAATTGTAGCAGCTGAATCGTTATCTTTAGTATAACCTAAAACAGTTGTATTAGTTAAGATTGAAGCAGGGTTTTTAGCGAATGTAGCAACTCTAACTCTATATCTAATTTGAACAAGTTTGTCACCGTCTACGAATAGATTATGCTTGTAATTTGCAGCAATCATATTTTTGAATGCAGCTTTAAGTGAAGTCCATTTCCAACCTTTACCTTTAGGCTTAGTTGTTGAAGTTTCAACACCATTTTGATCTACTTCAACATCAACAATGTTGTCACCTGCGAAAGACTCACAATAACCAACTTCTCCGTTGAAAAATTCAGTGTTAATACCATCAGCATCTTCACCAGTATATTGAACATTACCATACGGGAATACATAACCAGTTTCAGTAATATCTTCTCTCCATACTTCAATAAATACAACTTCATCTCTGTCTAATTCTAAAGTAACTTCTTCGTCAGCTTGACCCATATTTACATATGAAGCAGTTGGTGCAGATGGT
>QMNM01000148.1 GCA_003647765.1 Candidatus Cloacimonadota bacterium | reverse complement strand
ATTTTTTGTGTTTGTTCGTGTTCTTCGTGGCTAACAAAATCCTATGTCTGATAATTTTTTGTGTTTGTTCGTGTTTTTCGTGGCTAAATAAATCCTATGTTTGATAATTTGTTCGTGTTCTTCGTGGCTAACAAAATCCAAGAGGTCAAGAGAAGATTTTTATTCATCCTTTTTCTCTATATATTGACTAAATGATTTTTTTGTTTCATTGCACAGATTATGAAAATTCTTTTCCAATTTTTTATCAAATTTTCCTTTTTCTGCTAATTCTTTTGCTACATCTCTAAATTTTGTATCCATCATTTCGTATAATTCTTTTTCCACATCTTTGATAATATGGACTGGCAGATCATCTAAATAGCCATTAGAAGCCATAAAAATTATAGCGACTTGCTTTTCCATTGGTAATGGTGTATACTGTCCTTGTTTTAGAATTTCAACCAATCTCTGTCCACGAGTTAGCTGTGCCTGTGTTGTTTTATCTAAATCAGACCCAAACTTAGCGAATGCTTCTAATTCTCTATATTGTGCCATTTCCAGCCGCAATTTTCCAGCAACAGATTTCATTGCTTTGACTTGTGCATTTCCACCTACTCTTGATACAGATAATCCGGCATTTATTGCTGGACGAATACCTGAGTTAAACAGATCTTTCTCCAAGTATATCTGTCCATCAGTAATAGATATGACATTTGTAGGAATGTAAGCAGATACATCGCCATCTTGTGTTTCTATAATTGGTAATGCAGTTAAAGAACCACCTTTTAACTCATCATTCAATTTAGATGCTCGTTCTAATAATCGTGAATGAAGATAAAATATATCGCCGGGATATGCTTCTCTTCCTGGTGGTCTTCTTAAAAGAAGTGATAATTGTCTATAAGCAGCTGCGTGTTTGGATAGATCATCATAGATGATGAGAGCGTGTTCACCTCTATCACGGAAGTACTCACCTATAGAAGCACCAGCATAAGGAGCAATATATTGAATAGAAGCCGGCTCTGAAGCAGTAGCAGAAATAATTAATGTATAGTCAAAAGCATCATGTTCCTTCATGCTTTGCACTACCTTTGCTACAGTAGATTTTTTCTGCCCAATTGCAACATAAATACAATATACACCCATTCCTTTCTGATTAATTATTGTATCCACAGCAAGAGCTGTTTTTCCAGTTTGTCTATCACCAATAATTAGCTCTCTTTGTCCACGACCTATAGGTATCATTGAATCAATACACTTTATCCCTGTTTGTAAGGGTTCTTTTACTGGTTGACGCTGAATTACACCCAATGCTTTCCGTTCAATAGGTTGGTACGATTCTGCCTCAATTTTCCCTTTTCCATCTAAAGGCTGACCCAAAGGATTTATAATACGACCTAATAATTTTTCCCCAACTGGAACTTGAATAATTCTATTAGTTCTTTTTACTATATCACCCTCTTTAATAAAACGGTCATTACCTAAAACAATACAACCCACATTGTCTTCTTCCAAATTAAATGCCATACCATAAATATCACTTGGAAATAATACTAACTCTCCAGCCATTATATTTTCTAAACCATAAACACGAGCAATACCATCACCTACTTCCACAACTTTTCCGATTTCCGTTACTTCTATAGTATGCTCGTACTTTTCAATCTTTTCTTGGATAATCTTACTTATTTCATCAGGACGAATTTTCATATTTTCTCCTATTTATCAAACTTTTTTACTTATAATGATGCGACCTTGATAATACTTTGTAATCCCGATGTATATGAAGTATAGCAATCAGCTCGCCCTACGCATTACGCATTACGCCCTACGCATTACGCCCTACGCTCTACGCTATACCACGAACATCAACAGAAATGCCACTACCATTGAATAAATTGCTGTTGATTGCGATACAGCCGAACCGATAAACATATTTCTGACTAATAAACTTGTCTGGTCAGGAAATCTACCAATTGAGTCAACAGCTTTTCCGCCAACATATCCAACTCCGATAGCAGGTCCTAATGTGCCAAATCCAATGCAAAGCCCAGCACCTACAAGAGCAAGGGTCTTTCCTATATCACCACCTCTGGGTGCGGATAATATCAGCAATAATGCAATAAGTAAAGCAAAAATAGCAGATGTCTGTGCTAATGCCTGTCCGATGAGCATATTAGCTGTAAGAGACCCACTTTTTCTTGGCTGTCGTGCCAAAGATTGACAAGCCATTCCTCCAATATAACCAGAACCTAAACAAGGTCCTAAACTGCCTATTCCAATGCTTAATCCAGAACCAAATAATGCGGCAACTAACTGCCATCCGCCGTTTATATCAATGCTTCCACCAAATAGCAATAGCAAGGCAATCACCAAACCAAAAATAGCTGCACTTTCCGTAACCGCCTGACTTACTAACATATTTCTTAACATACTATCGCTAACTTTTGGCTGCCTCATTATTCCTCTGATAGCATATCCGGCTGTATAACCTTCACCCATTCCTGCACTAATAGATGAAATTCCTACTGCAAAGGCTGCGCCTAAATAGGTCGCAATATACATTGCACTCTCCATAAATCCCCCTACTTTATTGCCACTGCTGTATAAGAAAGTGCTAACATTGTAAAAACAAATGCTTGCACAATCCCAATAAATAAACCGAAAAACATATTCAAGCCAACTGGTAAAATGACATATCTTATTAAATTAGAAATGACCAAAATAATTATAGCTCCGCCTAAAATATTGCCAAACAGACGAAAAGATATAGAAATAGCTTTAGCTAATTCACCTACAATATTTAAAGGCAATAAAAAGAATAATGGCTCTGCATAACCTTTAACATAATTGAGTAAGCCCTTTTCTTTGATAGCAGAGAAGTGAACAACAAAAATTACTGCTATTCCCATTCCAAGAGGAACATTTAGATTTTGTGTCGGAGATAGATTGCCGGGAATAGGGACCATTCCAATAATATTGCACGATAAAATAAAAATAAAAATAGTAATTATATATGGTGTAAAATATGATTTTTCTTTGCCTAAACTATCTTCTACAATCTCACGGAAAAACGAATAGATAAGCTCAAAGAAAGATTGCAATTTGCTCGGAATCTCTCGTAATGATTTCCTGGTCAAAAATGCGACTAAAATTAGCAAAATGTCTATTACTAAAATTACTCTTACAACACTCCAATTTATAGGAAGTTTGCCAAATAGATTAATCATTTTATATTGCTGAAATTGCTCGTTGACTTTCTCGGATAGAGAAATATCTTTCTTTACATTTCTGACCACAAACTTTCCCTGTTCAAAGCCAAATTCTAATTTATAGTTAATCCAGAAAGATAGAACTATTTCAATTACAGCAAAGATAATAAGCAAACGAATTATTGGATTTTTTTTTCTGGCTTCTATATTTCCTTTCATACACATTTCCTTAGAATTAAGTATTTCCATTTTTTGGATATTTTCTAATCACCTTGACTGCTAATATACCTATAAAACATCTCTATATAAATAGCAATCTGCACTGAAAATAGCCCAGCAATTACTGCTAACAGATTTACAGGCAGGAATTTAATAACTATAATTAAATACAAAAAAAGCAATCCATATCGTAAATAAAAAATTTTGAAAGTGTAAATTTTTGCATTAGATTCAAGCAGATTAAGAGTTTTTTTTGCTGCAATGGACTGCAAATAGAAATTAACACAACTTCCAATACAACCAAAAAACCAACCTAATGTAATTCTAAAATTTAGGATAACAAAAAGAAGTGCTAATATGTTTGTCAAAAAAATAATCGTATAGATCTTTTTCAGATAATTATTCAGATTTTGTCCGTTTGCTTTCATTATGTTTGATTAAATTATAGCAGGAAATAGCACCAGAAACAACTCCAAATAAAATTCCAATTATTAACAATATTCCTTTTGTGTGAAATTTTCTGTCCAAATAGAAACCGAGTAAAAATAGTCCTACAATATTTATTGCCATTACAAGGCCTAATTGCATTACTAAGCCAAGATTATTTAATAATTCTTTATCACTATCATTTATATTTTTCATTACGCATTACGCTATATTCTCTGTGGCATAATTCTCTCTCTGTGTCCTCAGTGTCTCTGTGGTGAATTTACGCATTATGCCTTATCCTGCCAGAGCATAGATGTTATTTACTCTAATTTAAGAATCTTTTTGGGATTGATTCTTTTAGCATCTTTAATAATTTCAAAATGCAGATGCGGTGCAGAGCTATAGCCAGTACTACCAAGAAGTGCTATTACATCACCTTTTTTGACAAAATCATAGGGCTCAACAAGAATTGCTTTATTATGTGCATAAAAAGTTTGATAGATATTCAAGTGATTGATAAATAGAGCATTGCCAAAATACTTACTAATGAATACTTTTGTAACAATGCCAGATGCAGAAGCAAAAATAGAATCCCCTTCTGAACCAGCAAAGTCCAATCCAAAATGATTTTTTTCAGGCAAAAAATCCTTTGTAATATACGGATTTTTTACTGGACATAAATCAGGATAGAAATTCTGCTTCTTCTTTTCTTGTTCTAAATATTGCTCAACTTTTTCTGGAAACAGCTCTGTCCCTTCGCCAATAATCTGTTCCGGTAATTCTGGATTGTCCAATAAATTGGACTCTTCTATATCTAATTGAGGTATATACAATTTTTCTTTTTTTATATATTCAATCAAGGATGTATTTACTGATTTCATCTCTTTCAACTTATTAGCCATTTGATAATATTTAAAAATAATAAATACAAAAATTATAATATAAATGAATGAGATTATAAAAAAAGAAATGGAAGAAAATTTAGATGTATTTGTATTCTTAAATATCATGATTTTATTGACTTATAGGTTTTAGATATTTTATGATTTGTTTTTTGAAATTGATTTAAGAAGTGGAATAAATTAAATTTCGGAAATTATTCTATT
>QMNM01000147.1 GCA_003647765.1 Candidatus Cloacimonadota bacterium | reverse complement strand
AGATTAAACGCGAACAGATCGCTAACTTAACAAACTCATCGCAAAATATAATTTCTAATTTTATAAAAAATGTAAAAATGTTCGCGTAAGTTCGCATAGTTCGTATAAGTTCGCGTCTGCAAGTTCGCGATTGCAAGGATTGCTAAAAGAAACGAGTGTAAGATATTGAACAGTAAAACTTTTTACAAAAATAAATTTGGGAAAGGATATTTGTTATGGAAAAAATACAAATCTACACAGATGGGGCTTGTAGTGGAAATCCTGGTCCTGGTGGCTGGGCCGCGGTTATTATATACGGTAAGAATTTGAAGACCATTTCCGGCGGTGAAAGAGAGACAACAAATAATCGTATGGAATTGACATCAGTTATTAAATCATTAGATACACTTAAAGAGTCCTATGAAATAGAACTTTATTCGGATTCTAAATATGTTATCAAAGGCATAACACAGTGGATTCATAACTGGAAAAGAAAAGATTGGCGTGGCTATAATAAAAAACCTGTAAAAAACAAAGACCTTTGGCAAAAGTTAGATACATTATCTAAAAAACATAGGATTAAATGGCTATGGGTTGAGGGTCATATTGGAAAAGAAATAAATGAGCAAGTAGATAAAATGGCAAAATATGAGATAAAAAAAATAAAAGAGATAATCAAAATGGAAAGGGCTGAAAATGGAAAATGATTTACTTAATCTTGCGTCATTATTAGAAAATAGAGAAGGAATGTTTGATTTATATGAAGGCATTTTTACTTTACAAGACGGCACAAAGATAATTTTGCCATCTGAATTGATGGAACATTTCCGTATTAACAAGCGGCCTGGACTGCGGTTTTTGGACTTGCCAAAATTAGAAATAAAAGAAATTATGCAAATTCTCAGTGCGTTACTTAAAGAGGCGCCAGCTGATATAAAAATTATATGTAGTAATTTTGGAGTTGGTTTTCAATCCAATAAAATTTATATCTTACCAGATTTTGTTAAAACAAAAGAAAATCTAAAAGAATTTTTACTTTTTCAATCTAAAATAAGGTATATTTCTTTTCGTGCAATAGATTTTGGTGGTGATATTACATCTGAAATTATTCCTGTTGAGCGGTTCTTTGAAGAGCCAGAAATTATAGAAACAGGTATACAAACAGATGGCTCTTCTATTGTGCTTCCTTTAATCTCTTCTATAATAGATGCTAAAGTACAGGTTGTGCCTGACAAATCATTAAAATGGGTAGTGGATTATAATGAACAAACTGGATTAGGTACATTGGAAATTTATTCACATTTAGTTCATTCAGATGTAATTGAAAAACATGCACAAATAATAGCTATCAATGATAATGTAGATTCTATTCATATTTCACAACAGGCAGAACAATTTTTACAAAAGGAGCTTACACCAATAATTTTTGACCATTATCCTTATGTGAAAAAAGTCCATAGTATTGATGTGTATTTAGGTACAGAATTGGAGGCATGGGTTGGTGTCCCTTATGAAAGTGGAAGAGTAAATAAAGAAATAAAACTATTGCAGTTAACTCAGGGATTGCATAGTAATTACTGGAAAAAGCCGGAAGGGATTTTACGGTCTGCAATGGAAGAGACCATTGATGCATTGGAAAAATATGGACTTTCACCTGAGATGTGTCATAAAGAGGTTGGAGGCATAGAAGTCCGTTATTCACCTGATGGCACACAGGAAGAAATTGCCCAAATTGAGTTTGACTGGAAATATGCTCAATCTATTGCTAATGGAGCAATAAATGAAATTTCAGCAAAAGAGATTATTAAAAAGGTATTTCGTAAGTATAATCTAACAATAAGTTTTAAGGCAAAGCCAATAAGGGGTGTTGCTGGTAATGGTGAACATAATCATATCTCAATCATTGCTGATATAGAAACAATAGATGGCACAAGAACAAAGTTAAATTTATTTCACAATTATAATAATGATAGTTTTCTTTCTCGTATTGGCTGGGGAGCATTACTTGGAATTCTTCGCAATTGGTATGTGATAAATTCTTTTATTTCTAATTCTATTGATGCATTAGAACGATTAAAACCAGGTTTTGAAGCACCAATCTCTCCTTCTTGTTCCATTTGTCTTGATGAGGATAGTCAATTCAATTGCTTGGCAAAATTGAAGGAATTACGAGCAATATCTCCTGACAGTAGAAATGATTATCTATTTACTTTATCAGCAAAGTATAATCCTCGTAGAAGAGATGTTGCTGTTGGTGTTATTTCAGAAATAAAAAATCCAATATCCACACGATTTGAAATACGGTCTCCAAATCCAGAAACAAATAACTTCCTCTCTGTTTCCGCAATTGTATTAGCAATGATACAAGGGATAAAACAAGTTAAAGATATTTCCTTGGCAGATATTGAGCAATTATTTTCCACACGAGATAAAAATACGCATAGATATTTTTCAACCAAAGAGAATATATATAAAATGCCTAAAAATGAAAGAGTGGATAAATTTGGGGAATCTCCTTTAACTCCTTTTCAATCATTACAACAATTGCAAAATAAAGCAAATCTTAAATTCTTATATGATTCGGAAGTATTCTCTGAAACATTGATAGATTCATATTATCAAGCAATGATACAAAAATGGCTTTTAGAACTATCAGGCGAAATTATATCAGAAATTTATGAACAGTTAAGAAAGATAAACAAGCCGCAATCAATTTGGGAAAGTCCTAAAGTATGGATAAATTGGGAAAAAATTGATGAGTTAAAAAACAATGTTCTGAAAAGTACCTTATTACTTGAAGAATTGATTGGAAAAACAGTCGGGCAGACGGCAGATGAGAATGCATTAAAAAAAATATCAGAATTGCAAATCATAGTGCAGGAAAATTATAATAACCTGCTAATATTAGCTGGGAAATTGTAGTTATTTAGGAATAAATTTTGTGGATGATTTATATGGCTAATGTCTGTTCTCTACAATTTAGAAAAGATGGAAGAGGCAAATTTAATTTATAATTATAGAGAAATAAAATAAATATTGTTTTTTGTATAACTAACTCACCTTGCGAAGATAGTGCAAGAATTACCTTACAATAAAAATTTGACAAAAAAAATCCTAATATACAATTTTTACTATCTTAAAGCAAAGTAGGAGAGAAAATGAAGATCAAGATGCTTTTTGTCATTTCTTTAGCACTTACATTCAATTTAGCTTATAGTCAAAGTAATAATTCTGTAAAAGATATAAAATTATCAGACTTTGGCTTACATAATTATCCTACTTTTGATGAATTAAATGAGAATATATTAAATGAGAAATATCTCACAACATCTTCAATTTCGTTTAGAGATATAAATGACAATTTTTCAAATATAACTGATTTGGAATGGTTAAAAGAAATAACAAAAGAAAACAAGGTATTTTTAATTGGTGAAGATCATTATCACAGATTTATTATGAATCTGAGAAATAGATTGCTTTTTGCATTAAATACATATGATTACTATCCACTATTAATTATGGAAGCACAATATTCCAACACACCATTTGTAAATCATTATTTAAATATTATTGATGATGTTAGGGCCGAAAACTATTTTAAAACTGTTATTTATGATATGATTACATCATATGAAGAATATAAGCTCCTACAGCATATCAGAAGATGGAACAAATTAAATCCAAACAAAAAAATACAAATAGGCTATTCAGATATTGAACATGACTATAAGACAACAATCAAAAATATTTTGATACCATACTTTAAGAAAATAAAAAGTGATTTGTATATTGATGTTGATAATTTATCTAATAGTGATTTAGGTGAACTAATTCTAAAATTTCGTAATTTACTTAAAATTGCACAACAAAAAGATTTAATTGGAGATTTCCCGTTTATTACAACGAAATATATAAATAATGTAATTGAAAATATAAATTCAACATACAAAGCATACTATTACCAATTTGATTATTACCGTCAGAAAGCAATCGTGAGAAATATTATTGATCCTGCTTTCTTGGGTGACTACATCATTAAAAATAAAATTTTGATTCATGCAGGTGGTTATCATACTCCAACTCATTTCCCTTATCCTGATAATGGTAATTTTTATAGAGAAGGAAGCTACCTTACTTATGACTTCAAACTAACAAAAGCTAATACTTATTCGGTTCGAATTTATGGATTAGCACGTTCATTAAATCAAATGGCGGAAGTAGATTTGGATTCTTGTCTTCATCAAGGTTGGTATTATAGACGAATTGTGAATAATTTAAATAAAGTGTTTAAAAAAGGCTTAATTTCAGAAAAAGATAATGTTCTTGAAAATAAAGTTAATGCATTTGAGAAATTAATAATAAAAAAGGCAATTCAGAACGATAATAATCCAATAATTATTGATAATATACAGTGGGATGAATATCTAAATATTTCTTTAAAGGAAAACCAAAAATTATACCAGCGACTCAAAGATTATAAGGATAAATTTGAAAGATACGACAAGATAATCTTTGTTCCACAATCACCTTTAATTATCGCACAGAAAAAGAAATAAGAATGTTTTCAGCTAACAAAGCCTATGCAGTGGACGAAATGGCGGTTTTTTATGACTTACATCCATTGCATTGCATCAAATCTTGTAAATAATTCAAATTCAGTGCTAGGAACATAATAGCGTTTAATGCTAAATTTTGTGTTGCAGGCGACACCTTTTCTTTAACAGCGAGATGAGTTAGGAATTGATGTATTTCTGGCTTTCCCATTTCCTTTGGATGTCTTTTATTATGAAAAAAGATATATCGTTTCATCCAGTAGATGTATGATTCTTCATTTCTACTGCTATAATGTAGGAATTTGATTTGATTGTGTACTTGGTCTAATAATCTTGGTTTTGGTATAGTTAACTCCCTTCGGATTTTTTCTACAATTTTTTATCTTTTTGTTGACAAAAAAATAGATTTTTTAATCTTTT
>QMNM01000146.1 GCA_003647765.1 Candidatus Cloacimonadota bacterium | reverse complement strand
TAAGAAAGTAATTAGTGTAATTTAGTGTTCTTAGTGGCTAAAAAAAAAGATTTTCACATGAAAAAATATATTCCACTTTTTCTGGCTTCTGGTATTACATCTTCCATTGGACAAACAGTTTTAGTGCGCGAACTTATGGTTGAAGTAAATGGCAATGAAATTATATTCTCCATTTTTCTATCTATATGGCTACTTCTCATTGCTGTTGGAACTTATATTTTTAACTTATTCACTAAAAGTATAATAAATGTAAAAAAACTAGTTTATTCTCTTTTCTTATCATTGTCGTTCATTGTGCCGATACAATTTTTACTAATCAGGTGGCTAACAGGGAAATTAACCGTTATATCCGGACTATTGATTGACATTCCATCTCTTATTCTATTAGCATTTTTAGTTTTATTACCCAGTTGTTTAATAATTGGTTTTTTATTTCCTCTACATACTCGTCTTCTTGCTAGTTCAAAGAGAGCAATTCATACTGTCTATATCTGGGAAGCAGTAGGAATGTGTACTGGCGGAATAATATTTTTTATTTTTGTCTCATTGGGTAATAATCTTTTTATTATGTTTGTCAATTCTCTTGTCATTATAGCCATTTTATTTATCGTGTTTCGCAAAAAGTATTTAGGCATAATCTTTGTAATGTTCATAATTCTGTCATTCTTCTGGAAGGATATTTTCATTTTACATTATCAGACGCGCTATCCTGATTCAAAATTAGTTAAAACTATAGATTCATATTATGGACGATTTGATGTAACTGAACAAAGCTGTCAATATAATTATTATTGGGATGGAGTGTTATTTGCTAATTCACAAAATGAGAATCTTGCGCAAGAAATGGTAAATTTCGTCTTATTACAACATCCTGAGCCAAAAAAATTATTTGTAATGGGAGGCATTTTAAACGGATATTTAGAGCATCAGTTAAAATATCCATCTATAGAAATTGACTATTTGGAGTTAGAAAAGAATATCATATTTAATAGTCATTTCTATCAAACAATGAGGAATGATAGAGTAAATTTCATTTTCCAGGATGGATTATATTATTTACGAAATACTGACAAAAAGTATGATATAATCTTCATTGACCTTCCTGATCCATCATCACTTTTACTAAATCGTTATTATACAGAGGACTTCTTTCGTTTGATAAAAAATAGATTAAGACCAAATGGAGTTGCAGCTATTACTGTTAGTAATGCCGCAAATTTTTTATTCCCAGAATTAGCACAACTTAATGGGCTTATTTACAATACATTACAGCAGGTTTTTGCAAATATAAAAGTAATTCCAGCAAGGAAAAATATTTTCTTAGTCAGTGACTCAGATTACATTTGTAATAATGCAGATGAGATTATAAGTAGAATGCAGAGAAAAGGTGTTATTGGAAAATGGTTTAATGCGCGACTAATCTTTGACCGTTGTAATAAAATCAGAATAGGTAGTTTTTATAAAGCGATAATGTCAGAGAAATTAGAAATAAACAAAGCAAAAGAACCTCTTGGTTATCTTTATACAATTCAATTCTGGGCAAAACATTTAGATGTCAAATTGAACAAAGTAATACAATATTTAAAGAACAATCCATACCTAATCTTTGTAATGGTATATTTATTCCTATTTTTAGTGAGTTTCATTTTTACAAAAAAACCAGTAAGTTTTGTTATTTATCGGGAAAATTTCGCAGTATTATCAGTCAGTTTTGTTTCATTTGTTGTGCAATTGATTTTAATTTTCCTTTTTCAGATATATTATGGTTATATTTACTATTACATTTCTATTTTCATTATTAGTTTTATGATGGGTTTGCCATTAGGATTTTCATTTTATCATAAGTGGAAAATCAGTTTAGATTGGCTGTGGTTAATATTTTTTGGACTATTGATTCTCATTTTTATTTTTTCAATTAAATGTATTACACCATTAATTTACTTTCCTTTGAATTTTTTGATTGCCATAATAGAAGGAGCGATTTTAGGAAAATTACTAAAAATTAAATATGATAGGGAAAAGTTAAGTGCAAGTGTATCATTTTATTTTTTGGATACTATTGGTGCGGCATTGGGTGGTTTTATTATTGGGATGATTTTTATACCAATTTATGGGATTGATAAAAGTTTAATCTTTATTGGAATATTAGTTTTGATGAATCTTGTGTTAAGACGAAGATTGGGAAATTGACATCAATTTGTGGAAAGGAATAGCACACTGAATAACACTGACTAAAGATATTAGTACCCAGTAAAATAAATTCTGATTGATAGACAGTGAACGCAGAATGATATATTCATAACCGTTTCAACGGTTTTACAATATTAGAATTTACGCAGTGTAGTAATTTTATTATTATAAGTTTAAATTAATTGCGAGTGGATAAACCCACACGCTAAGTTGAAGAAAGCATTCTAAAGAACGCTTTAGCGTTCTTTTATTGACTCAGCCTCAGTGTTTACACCGTCGCAATATCTTATTTATCCAGCCGATTATAATTTTTGACACTATTTCTAAATTTTCACAGAAATTACATTCACCAATATAAAATTATTTTATTGAAAGGAATATATTATGCAAAATACAGTCATTTTGGGTTGTATGTTTGGTGATGAGGCAAAGGCAAAAATTGTAGATATAATGGCAAAGGATGCGGATATTGTTGTCCGCTTTCAAGGTGGATGTAATGCTGGACATACTATAGTATTAAATAGCGAAAAATTTATATTTCATCTTGTCCCTTCTGGAATACTATATCCTAATAAAATCTGTGTAATGGCTAATGGTCTTGTGATTGATCCTTATGAGTTAGTTGCGGAAATGGAAAATTTGCAGAACCAAGGAATAAGTATGGATAATCGTTTGTTCATTAGTGAGCAGGCACAGGTTACTTTACCTTTGCATCGCTATTTAGATGGAATGTCTGAACAAGACAAAGATACAATCTCAATTGGCACTACAAAAAGAGGAATCGGTCCTACTTATGCTGATAAATTTGCAAGAATAGGTATAAGAATGGCTGACTTGCTTGATAAACAAATACTAGAAAAAAGAATTTATAATATAATTCACAGTAAAGCTAATTTGTTAGACAAATGGGTATCAGAAAATAATGTTGATGAAATTATTGCTGAATTGTTAAATATTGGCAAGATATTAGAGCCATACATTACTAATACGGTTTATCTGCTTCACGATTTTCTTGAACAGGGAAAGAGGTTATTATTTGAAGGTGCTCAAGGTGCTTTGTTAGATATTGACTTTGGCACATATCCTTATGTAACTTCGTCAAATACAACAGTGGGTGGAGTTTGCACTGGAACTGGTATTAGTCCGAAGAAAATAGGTGAAGTCATTGGTGTGATGAAGAGTTATTTTACTCGTGTAGGTGAAGGTCCATTTCCAACTGAATTAAAAGATGAAATTGGTGATTTGATTCGTAAGCGTGGTAATGAATATGGTTCTACAACAGGTCGTCCTCGTAGATGCGGCTGGTTTGATGCAGTTGCTACTCGCTATACTGCAATGCTGAACAGTATTGATTCTATAGCCCTGACTCTTTTGGATGTGCTATCCGGACTAGATAAAGTTAAGATTTGCACTTCATATCAGTTGCATGGCAAAGCGATTGATTATTTTCCATCATTTTATCATCAATTGGAGCAGGTTAAGCCAAATTACATAGAACTTCCTGGCTGGAAAGAGGATATTAGTGCTGTCAGGAAATTTGAGGATTTACCAAAGAATGCCAAAAAGTATGTGAATACAATTGAAGAATTACTTGGGATAGATGTGTCTATTATCTCTGTTGGTCCTGAAAGAGCAAATACAATTATAAGGTAAACCCTGAAACCCGACTCGGGTTCTCCGAACTCGAGTCGGGTTTTCTCTTAGGAGCATATAATGAAAAATATGAAAAAATTTACAATCATTCCAATAATTCTAATAGCTAATTTCTTATTCGCCAGCACATTAGACCAAAATTTCCAACTTGCCAAAAAAATGTATCAGGACACACTTTACGAGGAAGCAATCCAACAGTTCCAAAAAATAATCTCACAATATCCTACATCAAAAGAAGCAGAAGAATCTCAATTGTTAGTTGGCAACTGCTATTATAATATAAACAATTTTGCAGATGCAGAACAGACATACAAACATTTATTGAGAGCATATCCAGAATCGGATTTTGTGCCAAATGCACTTTTCAAACTTGCAGAATCACAATTTAATCAAGGAAAATATGTCCAATCAGCAGAAAATTATCAACAATTGATTAATAAATATCCGGGCAGTTCCTTTGCTCATTCTTCATTGATAAAGAGTGTAAAAGCATTATACTTATCTCATCAATATAATGAAACAATTTTAACTGCACTGGAAATCGCAAAGAACTATCCACAGAATACTAGCATTCCATTTGTCTATCTTGTGATGGCTGATGCATATTTTGATAATAATATCCCTGAAAAAGGATTAAGCACTTTACAGACAATAATCTCCAAATACAAAAATTCAGAAGCCAAATGGATTGCTGTAAAAAGATTGGCTAACTATTATTTAGAGAATGATAATATTGAACAGGCAATCAACATATTGTCAGATAATATTGATGAATCTATACCTCGTAAATATGAAAAGGATTTGTCTTTACTGCTTGGCGACCTATTGTTTGCAAATAATGATTTCCAAAAAGCAATGGAGAATTACCAGAAATATCTAAAAAAATTTGATAATGAAACCAATTTAGATACTGTCAGCATAAAAATTATTGATTGTTTATACAAATTGAAAAATTATCAGAAAGCCATTGAATATGCACAGGAATTTGTTGATAAATTGTCTAAAAGTAATCTCATTCCAACTGCGTATCTTAGGTATGCCCAAAATCTGTTTTGTATAAAAAAATATACACAGGCATTACAAATCCTGAATAAAAATATTTGGCAAGAAAGT
>QMNM01000145.1 GCA_003647765.1 Candidatus Cloacimonadota bacterium | reverse complement strand
TTTTCTGCCATCTTGACGGAAAATAAAACCTGAACCCATTCCAGTAAATTTTCTTTTTCTTTTATCTGGTTGAGATGGTTCAGGAGGGAAAAAGAATTTAAAAAAATCATTATCCTGTGGAAATGGGGACTTGAAAGCAAGGTATGGACTCTCCTCTTCCCATTCAACTTTGATGCTAACAACTGTTTCCCGAATATCTTTTACAATATTCACAAAAGGACTATGTCCTGTCTCATCCACAACAGGACTTACAGATGCTAACAGAGGATATACACAGAAAATAAACAATGATACAAATAAGAATATTACAATTTTTCTTTTATACATTTTATTTATACCTCCAGAGTTTTATATTTAATCTTCATGTTTAAGCTTTTTTCACTCTTCCGCTTTTAATACATTGAGTGCAAACCAACATTTTTTTAACCACGCCATTAAATTTACTTTTATATGTTGCAAATTTGGATTCCATCTTTGTGGAGTCCTTCTATCTGATTTACTTCTGTTATTACCAAACATTGGTGCTTTCCCACATATTTCACACTTTCGCGCAATTTTTAATTCCTAAAAAATTTACTATTAATATGTTGACATAATTTGAAAATAGAAAATTCTATAGCAAGTTTTTTGAGCAAGTTTTTTGAAAAACTATCTTAGAAAATTCCATAAGCAAGCAAGAAATTATAGACAAAGAAATTCAAGCTCTTTCAGATTTGTTAAAAAATTAAGATTTAATGTAGCACATATCAGAAAATACGGTTGGTTACAACTATTAGTTGATGTCATTACAAAAATCATTATTAGAAAGGAATTTCAATATATGGATAAAGAAAAATATTTAGTTACGAGTGCATTACCTTATGCAAATGGAGATTTGCATTTAGGGCATATTGCAGGTGCATATCTTCCAGCGGATATATTTGTGCGCTATCTAAAATTGAATGGCAAAGATGTAATCTATATTTGTGGCACAGATGAACACGGAACGCCAGTTTCCATTGAAGCAGAAAAAGAGGGAGTTTCACCACAAGAAATAGCGGAAAAATATCACAATATTATTAAAAAAAGTTTTAAGGGATTGCTTATTGAGTTTGATAATTTTTCTGGCACAGCCCGTACATTACATCATAAGCTTTCTCAGAAATTTTTCCTAAATTTATTGAAAAATGGCTATATCACAAAACATACAAATGAACATCTATATTGTCCTAATTGTAATCGTTTTTTACCTGATAGATATGTAGAAGGTATCTGTCCTTATTGTAAATCATCAGGAGCCAGAGGCGACCAATGCGATATCTGTGGGAAACTTATTGATGCTACAAAACTTATCAATCCGACCTGTATAATCTGTGGCGGAACTCCAGAGGTTAGAGAAACTACACACTGGTTTCTTGATTTACCGAAATTCTCTGATAGATTAACTGATTGGATAAATTCTCGTAAGGAATGGAAAGATAATGTAAAGAGCTTTGTGCTTGGCTGGATAAAAACTGGTTTGAAAGAGAGGCCAATTACACGCGATTTGAATTGGGGTATTCCAGTTCCATTAAAAGAAGCAAAAGGAAAGGTTCTTTATGTATGGTTTGAGGCGCCTATTGGATATATATCTTCTACTATAGAATGGGCAGAAAAAATTGGACAACCAAACAAATGGGAACATTATTGGCTAAATAAAGATACAAAGTTAATTCATTTTATAGGCAAAGATAATATTCCGTTTCATTCTGTTATTTGGCCCTCTATGTTAATGGGACAAGATGAGCAATATGTTCTTCCTACTGACATCCCTGCAAATGAGTATCTTAATTTGGAAGGACAACAATTCTCTACAAGCAAAAACTGGGCTATATGGATAAGCGATTATTTACAATGCTTTCAACCAGACCCTCTTCGCTATACAATTGCTGCTAATGCTCCGGAGAATAAAGATAGCGACTTTAGATGGAGGGATTTTCAAAATAGGAATAATAACGAATTAGCAGATACATTGGGCAATTTTGTAAATCGTGTGCTTAGATTTGCGAATAAAAACTTTGGTGAAATTCCATACATAGAAAAATTGAATAAGGAAGAGCAAAAAATTATTGATGAGATAAAGCACTATGCACAGGAAATTGGCAATCTATTTTTCACTTATCAGGTACGAAAAGCCACAAGACGATTTATGGATTTAGCTAGATTTGGCAATCAATTCTTTGATAAACAAAAGCCATGGAAGAATATCAAAATAGACAGAGATAAAGCAAAAAGTACAATTTATCTTTGCGGTGAAATTATTCGTAATCTTGCTGTAATTATGTATCCTGTTATTCCACAATCAGCAGAAAAGGTGTGGAATATGCTATCTTTGAAATCGTCGCTTGTAGAATATGGTTGGGACAATATTGGACAAAGAGTTGGGCATTCTTTACAAATTGGAAAAATAGAAACTCTATTTCCAAAAATTGATGATGATAAAATTGAAAAACAGATTGAGAAGTTGGAAAAGCAATCAAACTCTCGCCACAAAAAACATTGAATTAGCCACAGAAATACGCGTAATTCGTAATTTGTTATAATCCCGTAGGGATGAAATACTTATAACAAATGATTTCAGGGACAAATCACAGCTCCGTAGGAGCGATATATCAGCTAAAAGATTTGCCACAGCAGAGAAAATTGGACAAAAAAATAAAAAATGTCCTTTGCGTCTCTGTGGCAATTAGGTTTAAAAATATGGAGGTTTTGTGGAAATACCGATTGTTGCTATTATTGGTCGTCCTAATGTTGGTAAGTCCACATTATTTAATAGAATTGTAGGAAAGCGTTTGGCTATTGTACATAGTGATTCTGGCATCACAAGAGATAGAATCTACCAAAAAACAGATTGGACAGGATATGAGTTTATTTTAGTTGATACTGGTGGAATTGTGCCAGAAGGAGAAGCAAATTCAATTGAAAAAATGGTACGAATTCAGGCAGAAATTGCTATTGAACAAGCAGATGTTATCATATTTTTAGTTGATATTACAACTGGAATGACATATATAGATAAAGACATTGCAAAGATTTTATATAAAAAAGCAGATAAAGTTATTCTAGCTGTGAACAAAGTAGAAAAACAATCACAAAAATCAGATATATATGAATTTATGAATTTGGGTTTAAGAGAGCCAATTCCTATTTCTGCTCTTCACTGCCGAAATATTGGAAGTTTCTTGGATGAAGTCGTGAAAAAAATTCCAAAAAGACATCCAATTAAAACTAATGTTAATGGCATAAAAATTGCTGTAGTCGGAAAACAAAATGTAGGCAAGTCATCATTAGTTAATAAGATAACAGGTAGTAAAAATGTAATTGTCTCTGAAATTCCTGGGACTACACGCGATTCTATCAATCTTTATTTGCAATATAAAAAGAATGCTTTTACTATTATAGATACAGCTGGCTTGCGTAAAAAGAGTAAGATAAAATATGGAATAGAATATTTTAGTGCTATCCGCTCATTAGAAAGTATTGATAAATCTGATATAACATTGCTAATGATAGATGCTGTAGATGGAGTAAGCTTTCAAGATAAGAAAATTGCTGACTATGTTAAAAGGAATTATAAAGACATTATAATAGTTGTAAATAAATGGGATTTAATAGATAAAGACAATTATACTTTTGGTGACCATATTAAAGCAATCAGGGAAAATTTATCTTTTATAGATTATGCACCAATTATTTTTATATCAGCATTGACAGGACAGAGAGTTCAGAAATTATTAGACCTAATTATAAAAGTAGAACAGGCAAGTCATAGTCGTATAAGCACTTCTGATTTAAATGAATTTATCCAATTAGTTATTAAGAAATTTCCACCTCGCCATCCAAGTCGGAAAAATATCAAAATATACTATTGCACTCAAACTGGTGTGCATCCACCTTTATTTGTATTCTTTGTGAACAATCCTAAATTTATTACAGATTCATATAAAAGATACCTTCATAACCAATTACGAGAGCAATTTAAGTTTGAGGGTGCTACAATACGACTGAAGTTCAAAGGTAGGTCTCAGAATGCTAATTCTTTATAATTTAATGGCAAAGAATACAAATTCTCTTTTTCATTTCTTTTATCAATGTCAATATTAGATATGTAATCACAAATGAGGAGGAACAAATGAATGAAAGAAACATATTATCAAAAATTCTGTTATTTGGTGTAATTTGGGGCTTTTTAGAAGTCGTGCTTGGCGGCATATTGCATAAGTATGCAGTTCCATATACAGGACAATTTATGAGTAGTTTAGGTATTATGATTCTCTATATTGGCTATTATAATGGACTAAAACCGATTCATCTACTTTTGGGTGGAATCGTATCTGCTGGAATGAAATTGTTTGATTTTGCATTATTTACTATTGTTACAGTTGACATCCTCAATCCAATTACAGGAATCCTTACTCAAACACTAATTTTTGCCATTATCTTACATATTGCAGGAGAAAAATTCAGAAACAATTGGATAAAACTATTCTGCACTTTCATATTTGTAATATCTGCTATTTTAGTATTTTCACTAATAGCTAGCAAGATTTATCCTTCATTATTAGGACTAACAATGAAACCGACTTGCACGGCAAATAAAGCCATTATTACAAAATCAATTATAAATACTTTTGTATTATGGGGCGTGTTATCTGGTGTAGACCTGGTTTATGAAAAGAAGATGACTGCGTCTTTCTCCTTTTTAAGCAGATTGTCTTATAGACCATACTTCACTGTTTTGGCATTAGTAGTAATATCCGCCATTTTTCAATGGATTGTAATTGCCTGATTATTACATTAGTTATAATAAGCATATTTGAACTCTTGTCTTCTTGTTAGCCACGAAGAACACAAAGAAACACGAAGAAATTCCTACTGAAATATCCCTATTGGTCAGCATCATCCTTCTCTTCTTGTCTTCTTGAACTCTTGAACTCTTGAACTCTTG
>QMNM01000144.1 GCA_003647765.1 Candidatus Cloacimonadota bacterium | reverse complement strand
TGTAATTGCCGCTGTCCTTGTCCCACCATCAGCCTGAATAACATCGCAATCAATAAATACGCTTTTGCCTGGGATAGCATATAGGTCAACAACTGCTCGTAAAGAGCGTCCGATGAATCGCTGGATTTCGTGATTTCTGCCCTTTATGCCACCTGATATTCTTTCTCTAATTACACGATTTGGAGTACTGCGCGGCAACATAGAATACTCTGATGTTACCCATCCATGATTTTCTGAAGAATATCTTATAAAATTAGGCAATTTATCTTCAATACTGGAAGTGCATATTACTTTTGTATTGCCCATTTCAATTAACACAGATCCTTCAGGTGATTTGAGAAAATTTCGTATTATTTTTACTTGCCGCAATTCATCAAGTTTTCGTCCATCAAGTCTTCTTGTCATAATTTTGCTCATCTTTCATTTTATCTTCTGCATCTCGGGATTTTGTCTCAATATGAAATAGCCGTCTAATTGCTGACTCAAAACTTTTATCGTCTAAATGAATATTGTCAATGTCTAATAATTGTAAATTTTTGGACAGTTTATTGTTAATTTGTTTTTGGAGAGTAATATTTATGCTCATTGTATCTTTTTGTAGATTTACATTATTCAAGTCAACCCTTTTTTCTAATACTGATAATATTTCTACACCGAACAGGATTATTACCCAATTGGAGTAAAGCCATATCATAAAAATTGGAAATGCCCCTAAAACTCCATATACGGATTTCACATTCGTAAAAGTTACTATATACCAATCAAATCCTAATTTAACAATAGCCCAAACAATACTAATAATAAATGCTGATATAAAAGCGTTAGCAGTCCTCACATGAATAAGTGGTATGAATTTATACATTAACCAGAAAAGAAAAAATATTGCTAAAAGAGGAAGAAATTTTACTAATATAGTGTTAATAATTCCTAATTTAAGTATGCTACCAATAATTGGAAGTGAAGAGAGCAGAACTAATGCAGTAATAAATAGAAATCCGCCAAATAATGTGCCTACAAATTTTTCAAAATCTCGTATAAATGATCTTTCTATCTTCTTCTCTACTTTAAGAATATTATCAAAAGTAATCCTTATACTCTTGAATAAAGCAAATGATGTAATGAGCAATAATGCAAAACTAAATACATTTAGTCCAATTCGTCTTTGTAGAACGATATTCAAATAGTTTTGTAATGCAGAAGCAGATTCTGGCACAAATGTCTTAAAAATAAAATCTTGAATAACTGCCTTCATCTGTAAAAAACTTAAATCAGGAGCAAAGAACATTAGAAACATTACAGAAGGAATAAATCCTAAAAAAGTGATATAAGATAAAGAAGCCGAAAGCAGATAAGCTCTATCATGAACAAAATTGTGATAAATACCACGAAAATTTTTTAATGCCTGTGTAAAAATACTAGCCAATCTTTGTTTCATTATTCATACCGTAATGCTTTTACAGGATCTAATCTACTGGCTCTAATAGCTGGAATAATGCCAAAAATTATTCCAATACCAGATGAGCAAAATAATGCAATGTAAATCATAGAGCTACTAACAGCAGTGGGAGATGATAGAAATTTCGCTAAAAATCCTAATAAGGAAAGACCTAATAAAATTCCAATTATTCCACCAATTGCACTAATCAATACTGTTTGTACCAAAAATTGCATTAAAATATCTCGTCTTCTAGCGCCAACAGCAGTGCGAATACCAATCTCTCTTGTCCTTTCTCCTATGGAAGCAAACATAATGTTCATAATTACTATGCCACCTACTATCAATGATATACCACCTACTAATAAAAAGATAATTTGAAATTGTGCTGAACTTTTCTGAATCTCTTCTAATCGTTCCTGATTGGTTCGGACTTCAAATAAGTTCTTTCCATAACGACGATTAGTTAATATCTGTTCTACCTTCTCTTTTACTGGCATCACATCTTCAAGATTATCAAGCTTAAAATTAAAATCCCAAATTGCTTCCTCATTTATCAACTTTTTTACCATTGTTTTATAAGGGATATAATTCCATCTGTTCATCCATTCTAATGCATTATGTCCAAAGCCACCAAAATAAAACTCTTTTTTCTCCATTATGCCTACAACTTCAAATGTCTGTCCTTTAATTATCACTTTTTTCCCAATAGCATTTTCATTACCAAATAATTCCTTTTTAGCACTAGTGCCTAATACAATCACATTATTCGCTTTCTTATTATCTAAACTTGTAATGAATCTACCTTTATCAACATAAAATTCCTCTACATATTGATAGTCAGTAAATATTCCATTTAGTGAATGATTGTATTTTCTGTCTTTATATATAATATCTAATCCTTTTCTTATTTGGGGATTAAAATAGTGGATTTCAGGCACTTTTCTTTTTATATATTCAATGTCTTCAATAGTTAGGTATTTTTTATATCTTTGAGAGTCCTTAATATCTAATTCAAACTCCTCTCTGGGATATACAGACATTTTTAGAACTCCACCTCGTTCTTTCATAAAATTGATTGAGCGTTCTTTTCCACCTTGAACTAATGATAATACTGCTATGATAGACATTGTGCCTAAAATAATACCTATCATTGTAATTAAAGAACGAATTTTTCTTAGCCATAAGTCCTTTATACCAACTTGTATGCTTTCTAATAAATTCAATTTTCCTCTCTAATACATAGCGAATGGGTCCACACAATCACAACTTATCTTGTGTTATTCTGATAATATAGATTTAATTTTAGAAACAACCATATCAATAGCGATGTTATTAAAGCCACCTTCTGGAACTATAATATCAGCATATTTTTTAGATGGCTCTACAAATTCCAGATGCATTGGCCTAACTGTCTTAATATACTGTTCATACACGGATTGGAAAGTTCGTGCTCGTTCTTGCATATCTCTTGTTATTCTACGCAAAATTCTAATATCAGCGTCAGTATCCACAAAAATTTTGATATCCATCAAATTGCGAAGTTGCTCATTTTCATAAATCATTATACCTTCTACCAAGATTATTTTTTTAGGTAATATTGTAATTGTTTCATTCTTTCGTATATGGAATTTAAAATCATAAATTGGCTCTTGAATGGAATATCCATTTTTCAATTTAGTCAGATGTTCAGTCAATAATTCAGTGTCAAAAGCATTAGGATGGTCAAAATTGATTTTTTCTCTCTCACTAAACGGGATATCATTATGTGATTTGTAATAAGCATCTTGCTTAATAACAGCAACATCAATAGTGCCAACTTTTTCTAAAATACGATTGGCAATAGTTGTCTTTCCAGAACCAGTTCCACCACCGATTCCTATAACTAGATTTTTTTTTGGCTGTGGCATATACTATTAATTTCTAAATCCTAATTTCTAAATCCTAATTTCAAATTTCAAATAATACATTAAATTTATTATAATTATATTTTCATCATATACTCAATCAGAGATTTGGTCAATTTTGTTTGGCAGAAATGATTTCTCTATAATTTGTGTCAAATAAAAGATATAGAGCGAAGGGCGTAGGGCGTAAAGCGTAAAGCGTAGTGCGTAAAAGAGACAAAAATAATAACTTACAATATCACTGTAAATGCTTAACCAATTATGCCCTTTCTGCTTTTAAGACCGCAAGAAATGCATCTTGTGGAATCCTTACTTTCCCAATTTCTCGCATTCTCTTCTTACCTTTTTTCTGCCGTTCTAATAGCTTCTTTTTACGGGTTATATCTCCACCATAACATTTGGCAGTAACATTTTTCCGTAGTGCCTTAATAGTGCTTCTTGCTATAATACGGCTACAGCTAGAGGCCTGAATAGGAATTGTAAAGAGATGTTTAGGAATAACCTCACTTAATTTCTCTGTGATATTTTTCCCCCATTCATAAGCCTTATCTCTATGTGTAATAAAAGACATAGCATCCACTTTTTCTTTATTGACTAAAATGTCAACTCTTACAAGTGGAGCTGAACGATATTCTTTGTAATGATAATCAAAAGAAGCATATCCACGAGTAACCGACTTTAATTTATCATAAAAATCAAAAATAATCTCAATCAGCGGAAATTCATAATATATAAGCATCCTATTCTTATCTAAATACTCTATTTCCTTTTGAATCCCTCTTTTCTGTCTGGCTAACTGCACAATGTTTCCTATATACTCTGGTGGTGTAATGATCTCACATTCCATAATTGGCTCTTTAATATCAGCAATTTCATCTTCGGATGGCATCTGAAATGGATTATCTATTGTTATTTGCTCACCATTTTTCCTGATAACTATAAATTCCACACTTGGCATTGTTGATATAATGGGAATATTATATTCTCTATCCAATCTTTCCTTAAAAATCTCTAAATGAAGCAATCCAAGAAATCCACACCTAAATCCATATCCTAATGCCAATGAATTTTCTTTCTCATAAGTTAAAGATGCATCATTTAATTGTAGCTTGGCTAATGCATCTTTCAAATCTTCATAATCCTCACCATTAAGAGGATAAATACCGCTAAAGACCATAGGTTTTGGATGACGAAATCCTGCTAAAGGATGAAGAGCTGGATTTTCCAAACTCGTAATTGTATCACCAACTTTTGCATCTCTAACATCTTTGATTCCTGCAAAAATATATCCCACTTCTCCAGCAGTTAATCTTTCACTCTTTTCTCTATCTAACTCTAAATACCCAAGTTCTTCAATTACATACTCTTTTCCACTGGCAAATAATTTAATATGCATGCCTATTCTTAACTCACCACAAAAAACACGCACATAAACAATTACTCCACGATATTTATCGTATTTAGAATCAAAAATTAGAGCAGTAGTATAATCTATGTCTTCGTATTTCGGTGGTGGAACATATTGTATAATAGCATCTAACAGCAGATTTATACCAATATCTTCTTTCGCACTAATTTCTAATATCTTCTGTTCAGAAACACCTAATAGGTCTGCCAAATCTTTTTTTACTT
>QMNM01000143.1 GCA_003647765.1 Candidatus Cloacimonadota bacterium | reverse complement strand
CAGAGGTTGGTTTTGGTGTTCTTAGTGCAATTAAATTAGACGATAGACGAGATTTTGTGGTTATGATTGACCAAACACTTGATTCTTCATTAATGCCACGAGATGGATGGAAAGATTTAGAAATTACACCACTTGAAAAAGATATTGAGCAAGGATTGTTTGAGCGTTCAAAAGATTCATTACGATCAAGAGCATTAGTACTACAACATCTAAAAATGCAGAATTTACCGAATGTTTACTTGGTAGATAATTTAGAAGATATGTTAAATGTTGCTGTAACCCTTTATAGAGCCAATATAGTGAAAGAAGAAATTGCAAAATTTTCAATTAAGGCAAAATATACCAACTAATGCATATTTTATTGTAAAATTACTACTATAAAATATAGGTAGGTTAAAATGGCTAAAAGTAAATTTGTTAGTGACAAAGAAATAGAAAGATTGGTTAATTGTGATGAGTTAAATTCGTCTGGAAAATTTGATGAAGACTCTCATGACGGCGAATTAAGTATTGAAGATTTACTACAAGAAAATAAATTTGAGAAACATTTAGGATCTTTTGAACTACCAGAATCAATCAGAGATATTATGCCTATTGATGAAGTAAATGCTATAATTACTTGGTATTTACACTGGCAATTAACTTCTCCAATATCTGAACAAACTACTTGTACAATAATAAATGTATTTGGAAAAATGGACGGCACAAAAGCAATCATCGCAATCAATTTTTTCAAATACCTTAGAAATAAAAATTATGATCCAGAGATTGTAGAAATGTTTGAAAAAAATAGAAATATATAAAAAATACATAAATAAGAAAACAGGAGAACTGATATGATAAATGCAAGTAAAACTACAAAGATTAAACCACAAGAGGAATTTCTAAGACAAGTTGTATTCCTAAAAGATGACTCAAAGGTTTTAGCAGTATTCCCGTTCTATCACGAAATTAGTGATACTGAATATGAAGCAGTAATTGAAAACTTTTATGAAGAAACTGGTGCAGATATTCCACCAAAAAATGAATTTTGTTTAATGAATGAAATGGAATTTGGTTGGGGTTGGATTCATAATAAAATGATAACATACCTTGAACCAGCAATTGAAGAAGACTATCTTGACTTTAGAGATATTTTAGTTGGAACAAAAGTAATTAAAGAATCATTTATTCTTAATGAGGACTAAGATATGCCAATTCCAGGAAGTCCTAATTACAGAGTAGGTTTAATAATTGCAAGAGCACAACCATTCCACAATGGTCTTGTTAAAATCATTGCAGATGCTATGATGACTTGCGACGACTTAATAATCTCGTTTGTAAACCATGATACAGGTTTCTTTGATTATAACCATAATCAAAAGATGGGTAGATTAATGTATGGTACTAATACTGATAGAGATGGATATATTTCATACTTTGGAACAGAAGCAAAACCATTTGTTATTACTCCAAAACAAATATTAGAAGAAACACTAACACAATTAGAAGTTTCCAATTGGAATAAACCAACACACTTCTATACACATCTTGAAGAATGGGTAACACCAGCAATGGAATTACAACTAGAAGTGCAACATGTTTCAGTTCTTGTCAACAACAACCCAAATGAAATATTAGAATCGTTTGAAAATGATACAGATTTATGGGAAAGTAAAGTTCCATTTAGACTACTTGAAGAAATTAAATCGTATATTGCAACAAAAAGAAGAAATTTTTAGTTCCTTTTAAGCAAACTTAATGTAAAATAAACTATAATTTACAAAGGTTAGGTTACTTATGGACTTGAAATACAAAAACAAAGAAGGCATTACACTGCAAAAAGTATTTAGTGCTATCAAATCAAATGATAGACTTTCTAAGAAAGATTTAACTAATGCAGTTAAAGCAAAGAAGTCTATCGACACTCTTATCAACAAACTACTAGATGCAAATTTAATACTAAAAGTTAAAGATGGTCGCTCTGTTATGTATAAGTTAGTAGAACAAATATCTTTGGACAAATCAGTTATTATTCCAGTAGACAAATCATTAAAGAAACTAACCGCAGAAGTAAATCAAGAAGATTTAGACTACTTGAAACAAGAAATGGAGAATATTGAAGGCAAACCAGTCACAGCTATTCTACATACACGAAATGAAAAGAAACCTAAAAAAGAGCACATTCATATTGACAAAATTTATGAGGCAAACAAATCAGAAGAATATATTCTTGATAAAGAAAACCCTTTTAGATTTGTTCTAAATTTCTTCACAAGTACATTAAACGGCGAACTGTCAACACCCCATTTCAAACGAAGAGACAACTATGTTGTGAAATCTATATACAACAAATTTAAGACAGTCTGCGACAAGATGGATAAGTATGATACCGAGCAACAACACATACCATTTTATAGAGCGTTTACAATTGATAAGGACACTTTAACTGTAAAGATGTATCACATTGATATGAATAGGGTAATCAGAGGTTATCATAACTTGTTTCAATTAAGTGAAGATGACAAAAAATTTATTTTTGGAGATAAGTAATGGATATTAAAAGCGATGCAAACACAAACTTTGTAACAGATGAAGAAGTTGTTAAGAACAAGAACACCCCAAAGAATGATTTCATTTGGTTGTTAATATTAGCATTTGGTGGACTCCTAATGTGGGCTGCTCTTATGTCACCGGAAGTAAAAGGTATTGTGGCATTCTTTGTATTCTTTATTGGGTTGAACAGAGTTGATGCAGCGATTGATTATTTTCGTGGTATTGATGATAAGAAGCCTGTTGGTGAAAAGGATATTCTGTAATGGCTAAAAGATTATGTATGGAAAACTTAAACACCGATTGTAGAAATCCTCAAAAGGGATTGTCAATTCCAGGCATTTCAGATGGACCAGAACTAGAGTGCCCTTACTGTCTAAGAATAGATGGCAAAGATGGGACCGGTATGTTTATTTGTGAACCTGAGAAAGCAGTAAAAATCTTTGAGATTTTCAAAGATAAATTGGAAGGCAATGAGTAGACCAAATAATACTGACTTTGAAGAGGTTGTGGTATGTTCAAAATGTATGGGTTATGGTAGTTATGGTTCAAGTAATTCTTTTATGGTTTATGGCTCAGAGATTAAGAATATGAATCTTGCTGATACTTGTGATTACTGTGAAACTAATTAAACATACTAAAGTCAAGTTCAAACCTTTTGACTATAAACTCTCTCTTAAAACACAAATACTCCGAAACCCAGAACATTTAATCTAATTTTAATCTTCTTTACAGTATAATCTTCAAAATAGGAGATTATATGATTTCATTAGCTACAGCATTAAAAATTATTCACGAACCATCACTCAATGGTATTACTTACAAAGAGTGGGAAGAGTTACCATTAGGAGAAGAAGCATTGAGGCTATATGTTCTTAATAGTAATGGTTCTTCTACAACAAAAGGATGTACTATCTTCTTAGCTGAGGAATTCCAAAAATACAAAAATTATGTTAAGATGAAATAATGATAGTTAGTATGGACTTTGAAGATGAAGTATTCTACATCATACCACCTGGACCAGATTCAGACAACTTTAGATTGCAGAAGCAACCTGAAGATGAACCAATTACTATTCCATACATGAAAAACGCTATATATCGCTCAAGAGAACAAGCAGAACTAAACCTATTTAGATGGGAATGGGAAGCAGCAAGTAAGGTTGAGAGTATTCGTTATTGGCGAAAGAAGTATAAAGTAATGGCAGACAGGTATCCAGAGTATGTTCTATGAGATATTACTGTAATTCTGAAAAAACACTATAAAAGAAAGGTTAATAATGGAAATAAAATACAAGATTAGACATGGTTCAAAAGATTCAATTGATGAGGATTTCTATTTAGTTGTTGATACTATTCCAACCAAACAAGAATTTATTGAATTGAAGAAAACAAGCCCTTTAGACCTAAACCTTATAACGATTGATAATGGTGCTGTAACAGCTTGTTTGAAAGGACTTCCAGACGAGATTAACAATTCTATTTTTAGTACATTTGATTTACATGCACAAGAGATAGAAAACCCAATTAAATCATTAGTGCCACGAGATGTGTTTCCAAAATTAAGTATGGTTATTAGAGAGATGTTAGCTTTCTGTTCAAGAACACAATACCGCTCTGAAATAAAAAGAGTAATGAAATCAGCAAATATCACTGATAGATTGAATGTATTAAGTTTAATCAACTTAAATGACATTGATGACTTTGAGAAAAATACTAAACAAGAAGTCTACAAGTTCTTTGCACAACAAATTGGCATGATTTTACCACTACTTAAAGAAGAGAAAGAATTATTTACTAAGAGAGATATATCTGACAAATATGCTTTACTCGGTGGTTATCTCTATCGTAGAGAAGAAAAACCTGAATGGATACAAGTAATGTTTGAGTTATTTGGTGATTTGGTAATGTTCTATTTGAAACACAATGTGGTATGTGTCGACGGTAAAGATGTTACACTTGTTGATGGTAGAGTATTTGATGTTAAATATGAACGATATATAGGAGACGGTGATGAAACGAACGCTAAATAAAACACATAAATCATTGGTTGATATGTTTATGTCTCGTGAACATTTAACACTTACAGAAGCAACTAAAAAAGCAGATGAAACTATCGGCGAAAATACAAATACCATTCAGTATTATGTTACTACTATTAGTTATGATTTATCTGACATTCAAAGTGGTGCAATGGTGAAAACTCCAGCTGAATACTTTAAGAATTTGGAACAAGCAAAAATATTCCAATTAAATGGCATATTGACAAGACTGCAGTATTCTTCTATGGATTCAATTCATGAAAATTATACTCAAACAGAAATAAGAGAGATGAAAGTTGAACTTAAAGATTTATCAGAAACATTTCCAGAGTATGTAATATGAGCTTGAATATTTCTGATTTAATACTATATAGTGTTGTAGATGCTAATGATAATATTGTTCTGAAATCAGTGTGT
>QMNM01000142.1 GCA_003647765.1 Candidatus Cloacimonadota bacterium | reverse complement strand
TTGGACAAAGTTTTTTTTGATAAAATAGTCATAATTGTAGAATGATTTACAAAATTAATTAGATTTAATCTAATATTACAATGAAACTGGTTATTTTACCAACACTTTTTGACTATTAAACCAGAAATACAATTTGTCCTAAAGTTTTTTTAGCAAAATCAACCGTAGAAATTTCTTTTTCTTCAAAGTCTTTTTTTATTATTTCATCTTTTTTTAATAAATCATCTAAATGTTCTTTTAATTGAAAAAATAGTTCTGTATATTTATCAAAAAATTCTTTTGTTACTGTTTCTATATCAAAAGCCTGTTCCAGTTCTTTAAGATTTGGATCTTCATCAGTTATGAGTAAATCAATAAATCTACTCTGAGCAGTATGGCTGCCCTCACTTTCGCCAACTAAAAAAGACCATCTTTTGGCAGGCGTAATTTCTTCTTTTGTTTTTAACTTATCATTAACCACGACTAAAGAATGTTCTAATTTTACAAGGGATAGTCGCCATTCTTTGCTATCAGGAGAAATAAAAGCAACGAGTGCGGCTTCTTTATTTCTTGATTTAAGATATTCTGCTACAAAATTTCTTTGAGCTGTCCTTGCTTGCTCTAGTGTTGATGTTTTTTTAAGATAAACCTCTAAAATATCTATTACGTTATTTTCACCATCTTCAAATTTTCCAACTCTTTTATATTTTACTATAAATTGCTTAAAAGCCTCTTTTATATATTGCCCCGATATTATTTGATCAATAGCAGTATATTTTTTAAAAAGATTCGCAATAAAACTTTGGTAATTATTTGCATCAAAATTACTGCTAAATGTTTTTTGTATAAGATTTTTGGCTTCTTGTTTATTCATAATTATCTAACCTTAAAGTATTCAGAAAGTATTATTTCTTTTTTACCAGAGATTCCCTTGTCTATTTCATTTTGAGTTGGTTGAAGAAAATCATTTGGAAGAGTTGTTTTTAGCAATGCTAAAAGTTTTAAAGGATTTGAAATTATTTCAGGAGTGTCCTGAACCTTTTTATATATTCTTTGAGATACTTTTTTAGGAATAGTGCCTGCATTTAATTCATTGATTACGGATTGAATATAAAATTCATCATTATCTGTAAACCCTTGATACTTTTTTATATTCTTTGCATTCAAAATCTTAGAAAGTCTAGCGGAATTATCTCTACTTCCTCGTTTTGCAGAAAATTCATCTTCTTCATTTTTATCTACCTGTGTTAGCATTTTTAAATTTTTATTAAGCAATTCATAAAATGTTTTATCCAGTTTGCTAGGTTTTTCATTTGTTTTTGCAATCAACCGTTTTGCTGCTTCTATAAAATCAATTTCTTTAGAAACAGAGATTGCACTCGTTTCAACTATAAAAAACTTTTGTAATTTACCTTTTCTAAAATAAGTGAGTAGTTTTGATTGATTATCTTGAATATTTCGTGCAGTTCTAGCCTTTTTGGGTAGTTTTTTAATCTTTTCAAATAAATTTGGATCTTCATCTCTTATCTTTCTAATTTCTTGTAGATATTTTAATTCACTTTCCTCTTCGCCTTCTTCTCCCTCAATCATTTCTTTTGATAATATACGATTAAACAAGCCCTGATCTTCTGGAACTTCTCCTTCTGTTAATAATTTTGCATCAGTTCCAAGTAAGGTGATAAATGCTTGAATTTTAGCTTCTGCTGATTCTTTAAGTTTTATTTCTTCATTTGATTGCTCGGTAGGGAAAAAGGTATATGTATAAATTTTGTCATGTTTTGTATCAACACGATTTATACGACCAACTCTTTGCATTATACGAGTTGGATTCCATGGGATATCATAATTTATAACAACATTTGCTTGATGCAAGTTTGCTCCTTCTGCCAATACATCGGTTGTAATAAGTAGTTTAAAATCATTTTTAATGTTTTTTGTGTTGGTGTCAAAATTATCCATTACGATTTCTCGTTCCGCTCGTGAACTTCCACCGGAAAAATAGATAATTTGATTTGGGAAAACATCTTGTAAATTTTTCACAAGATAATTTGCTGTTTCTGCTGATTCTGTAAAAATAATTGATTTTCCATTTTTGATTGGAGTTTCTTTTGCTAATTTTTCTTTAAAAGCAATAATCTTTGGATCTCTATCAATATCCTTCCATAGTTCTTTTATTTTCTTTAGAGTCTCAAAATCTTTATTCAAGTCATCTATGAAATTTTCACGAAATTCATCACTGGAAAATTGTTCTGCTTTCCCATCAGAGATTAGCTGATCTACGGCATTTAAATTACCGTTATCTAAATAATCAAATATTTTTCCTATGTGTTTTTTACTCACATACACACTGCCTGTATTATATTCATTTATAAATTTCCCATAAGATTTTATAAATCGATCTATTGACTGGGTAAAAGCAAAGAAACTACTTTCCAATCGTTTAATCAAAAGCATTTTCATAAACTTACGCATATTTTCCTGCCTTGTTTTATCAGAACCTAATTCTCCCTTGTGATATAGCATAGGCGTATAACGAGAATATTTAAAATCATTTGCTACTATCTCTATAGTTTTAAAAAAGACTTCATCTTCTTTTTCATTAAATTCGTAAAGAATAGGTTTTGGTTCCGCAATGTCAGGAAAGCTCATTTTTTGTTTTTTTAAATCATCTCCATAATATTTTTGAATTTCTTTTCTTGTTCTTCTAACCATTAAATATTTGAGTACTTTTTCACGAATAAGTTTAGAATTTTCTTTTGTCTTTTTAATATATTCTTCTTTATCTCTTTTTCTATCAAGCTTTTTAATATTTCCTTCTAATTTTTTAAAAAATCCTTCTAAATTTAATAGATTCGGTATTGTACTCTGTCTTGCTTTTTGGAAAAGTTTAATCTGGGAAAGTAGATCTTTCGGAGAATTATTGTATGGAGTAGCAGTAACAAGAATTACTTTTTTACCACGACAAATTTGAGCTAACTTCGCATATGTTTCTGTTTCTTCTGTTCTAAAACGATGTGCTTCATCAATAAGAACAATATCAAATTTTTTATGTAGTTCTTTTTTTATTATTTTATCTAATACTCCAATAGATTCGCATTTATAATCTTTGGCACGAAATCCAAAATTTTTAAAAGAATTTTCCCAACTACCTTCACTGTTTTCATCAATAAGATGAGGAGGGGCTAATACTAAAGTTCTTCCTTTTAGTTCTTGGCAAAGCATAGTTCCCATATATGTTTTTCCTAAACCAACAACATCAGAAAGAAATACACCGCCATATTCTTCTACAATTTTTTTTGCGTTAATTACAGCATGATCTTGATATTTTAATTCTTTAAAATTATCAGGTCTATAACTATGTTCTAAAACATCCTCTTCATTTATTTCTTCTTTAAAATACTCATAAAGAAATTTGAGATATAACTCGTATGGAGTTATATCTTCTTTAAGCCATGTGTCTTCTGTTATTGTTTCTATATATTTTTCACTAACATCAATTCCTTTATCCCATAATTCTTCAAATTTTTCTTTAGCAAATTTATAATCAGATGGATTTTTAAGTTCAACATTAAATTCTAAATTATCCACCAAGCCACTTTGTGTAAAATTACTTGATCCTGTTATAACTCTACCTATATCACGATCATCTTCTTCAAAAGTCATAATATAAAGTTTTGAATGTATTTTTTCTTCCGGATATGCCTTTATTTCCAACTTTCCACTTTTTAACCATTCAAGAAATTTATAGACACCTTCTTCTACAGAATAATTATTCTGACACTCATCCATCTCGGACTTAATTTTATCTCCAACTTCTTCATTTATTTCTTTATGTGATTTAACTCTTTGAAGCAGTTCATAAGTTTGTTTATTTGTGCTAATACCTATTAAAATTCGTATTTTTTCAGTTTTTTCTAATTTGGAATAAATTGCATAAAAACCACTGGCATAAAAATAACCAACCAACACATCAAAAAATTGAGTGTCTTTTATAAGAGCATTGAATCTATCTTTCAAATTATTCCCATTTTCATTTGTTATAAATGTTAAATCATTACTCATACCAAATATAAATTAATAATAAATAATTTTATTATACTTTTTGTATAACAAAAATCAAAACTTATAATATAATAATTACATCTATATTTAATTATATCACTTAATACTAATAATACACCCATCCAAAAAAAATTACCAGTCTAATTCCGCTAAAATTAGATGTTTTGTCTTACCCTTTCTTATCACTCAAATACCGAAAAATATCATCTCTTAAATATCTCTCCTCCCCAAACCTACGCGTGAGGCCTATTTTTTCTAAATCACTATCATCCAAATCAAAATCCCTTTTAAGTTCATTAGCCTTAAAATTGGTTTTCTTAAATTCCTCTCTTTCCTTTCTCAAAGTCCTTATTTGTTTTCTTATATCTTTATTGTCTTTCATATCATTTTATCTTCTTCTCCTCCGCCTTTAATTTTCTCTCAACTTTCTTCACATCATCCTCCGGCGATAAGTCTTCCGAAATAATATCATCTATCTCTTTTTGCGCATTTTTAGGCATTTCTATCGTTTTCCCGACATCGGCAAAATGATCAGAAATTTTAGCACCGGATAACTCACAGGCTGTTTTTGCTTTTGAAATTACATTCTGAAAATTGTCCCATTTTGAATAATCAAGTAAATGTTGTAAATCTCTTGCCAGCCAAAATTCAACCCCATCTTCTGTTTTATGGGCAAAAGATTCAAAGTTTTTTGTTAATGACTGTATAAATTTTTTCTCCATATATTTTAATTTTAAAAATAATTAATTTATCTATTATTATAATATACTCATTTCCCGGTTTTTGCCAGTTTGCTTTACCACTTTCATGTTTTTCTAATTCACTGACGAGATTTCTTCCTTGTCATCCTGGAATTTTTCGGAGCGAATGCGTAGAAAAATATCCGGGATCCAGGAGAAGAAGCTATGTGCTACTTAAACCTTCTTAGATTTAAAAACATTCCTACCTTTTCCTCCTGGATCCCCGATAGCCTGTGGTTTCG
>QMNM01000141.1 GCA_003647765.1 Candidatus Cloacimonadota bacterium | reverse complement strand
TCTGTACTTCTCTAATTCTTCTCTATTTATTACAGGATGACCATCGTATTCTACAATCCAATCTCCCTTTTTTATACCCATGCCTCTTAAAGGGCTATTATCTGTTAAGCCTATTATTTGTAATCCTTCTAATTCATTGTTACACATATCTTATCACCTATTTTGTTAATCTTTCTTGCCACGAACATGACACGAATCCTTTTTGATGATTTATGCACTTCTCATATACAAAAGATATAAGCACATATTATTACAAAGGGTCCAGTGCTTGTTTGTGACTAATTAACTCATTCATTTAATTTAGAATAGCACATCCTACTTCGTCAAGTTCATCATTCCACCATTTACGATAATATAACTATTTACTTGCTACTATTCAAAATATTCTATTCTTAAAACCTTTCAAATAATGGCAATTCTTTTCAAAATCTTTTTTGTTCTTTGTATTCAAAGTTACCCCATTCTCTAAACAAGTTGTGGCTATTAAAACATCATTCGTAATTTTGTATAATCCAATAAGATCAAAATGTTCTTGTTCATGAAAGATACTTAAAATTCTTCCTGCTTTTATAAAAGCATTTTTGGATGGAGCTAAAATTCTATTCAACTTATTCAATTTATTTTTATGATTTTCTATAACTTTTTTAGCATTCTTCTCAAATGCTCCGATTTCAATCTCTAATAAAACAGCTATCAGATACAATGATTCTGTGTTCACATTTATAAAGTTTGAAAAAGAAGCTTTGTCATTAAGTATGTCTATATAAATATTCGTGTCAAAAGCGATTTTCTTTTTAATCATAAATTGCTTTTACACCACCTACACCCTGCATATCTCTAATAGACTCGTAAGCTATTTCATCAGCGATTATATCCTTGACAGCTTTTTCAACAGCCCTTTTTGCAGATTTTGTCTTAAACATCTTTTTAAGATCTTCTATCTCCTCTTCTGAAAGTTTTATGATAAATTCTTCATATCTAGTTTTTCCCTTATTCTTTTGCATGATTGTTCCCCCTCTTTTATGTAAATTTGCTAGTCAGTCTATTGTAATCAAAAGCTCCAGTCCAATTGTATCCTGAATGAATTATCATTTCTTTTTGTTGGCAATTTTACGATAACTTTCTGATATCATCTTCAATTTCTCTAATGTCGCTTATTAAATTTTCTATATCAATTAGATCTTCCCATACTGGATGTTCAGATATTTTACTTTCTTTAATTCTCTTTTCAAGTTCGTATGGACTTCTTACATTATATTGATGTAAATATTGATTTAGCTCAATAAGATATTTTAGTTTTTTATCAATAAGCAAACTTAATAATGCGTCTCGCCAGAAAGTATCTGAAGAAGTTATATATTTTCTGTAAATATATTCTATAGATTTATCTATTTTTGTTTCCATTATTTCTTCTATAAGATAAAATTACAAAGTGATTGTTCTAACAGATTGCCTTCTCGGTATTTGGGTAAATTCTAAATGAAATAATTCTTTCTTTAGATTAGCACTTGCTCGCAATATCTCAATACCAATTATTTTGTTATTCTTATCTAAATCTACACTTACATCATTATTAAGGTCAATGTTGTCAACAGCCTGGTGTTTTAAGAACTCAATATATATTGCATCTGCCTCAGGGTCGTAATTGATTTTCATTTTAGTTCCTCCTTTAATTTTGACTTCAAAGTTACGGTTAATACGACAATTCTATCTGCTTCTTGAACTATACTCACCCGAATGTATCTATCTTGATATGTGTACACCATAAATTGGTTTTATCTCCCAGTAATTCGTAAAATTGAGCATGTTTAATGCAATTCTCAACAATGAAGCGATCTATTTTGAACTTTCGCATCCGATTCTTAGAATGCCTGGTAAAATAAATAGTTCCTATCGTAATATCCTTATCTATATTCATTATTCGGTCTCATAATTCCAGATTTCCAATTTTATTCTCCTTACGCACTACACACTACGCACTACGCATTCAAAAACTCCAATCCAATTGTATCCTGAATGAATTATCATTTCTTTTTGTCTGCGGAACATAATCTATTCCTTCATCAAGTTCATCATTCCACCATTTGCGATAATATAATTCTCTGTCCTTATAATGCTTAACTTTATATTTGAAGGAGACCGTAAGATTGTTAGAAATACGATTGTAAATAGTGAACCAATATTTCATTCCACTCTCTCCCATAAAGTCAATTCCAGTATCTTCCCAATCCCAGATTGTTCCACCAGTACTATTCCAGAAAAGAAAACTGCCTTCTATACGAAGATTATCACTGAAATTATGCGTATAGTTTGTTACAATACAATCTGCGCGACTTAATACATTGCCAGTTGCATGATAATCTTGATTTGGCTCAGCATTATTTGTAAGATAAGTATATGGTGGTTGCCAAGTTTGTGCGTAAAAATATGCTATTTGCAACATATCACGATTAGTAAGATAAATTCTAGCTTTTGTAGTGGTCTCACTGGTTTTAGAAACTGATCTTGCTTGGGTATCATCATAACGATTGGTTTGCAACTTCTGTTTCAGTCGCAAACTAACCTGATATATTGGACGATAATCAAGTTCCGCCTGAAAGCGGACACTTTTTCTATGGTCGCATTTCCGCTCCCATACATCCAAATATGCTTTTGTTAATGTAAAGTGTCTGCTGAACTGATATCGCGTTTGAAAATAAACTCCCTCTTCTGGTTGAGAAGAAGCAGAATTATTATATAATTCGCCTAACAATGGATTTTTAAGAACATAAGTATACCTTTCAAATATTGTATCCTCAAATCTCTTTTTTTCCGAAAACCCACGCATATAAGGATTATCAAAATCCAAATCATAATTACGATAGAGAATTAAAAAGTTTAAATTCTCAAACTGAGTATAATTGCTTAATATAACGGCTTTTGGGTCATCACCTAATTTACTTATTTTGCCATCTATTTCAAGTTCAGCATATTCTCCTTGAAAAGATGTGCTACCAAGAACTGTCTGCCAGTCAAAGCCATAAACACGACGATAATTACGGTCATACTCTCCTGACTTATATGTACTATATAAAGATGAAATTTCAGTATCTGGCATTTTTAACTTTTTATAATCGTCAGAATCGTATATGAGGAACCTATCTAAAGAGTCCTTATATGGAATCACAAACTCCCGATTATATTGTGCTTCATAGGCAGTAAAACCAAGATGAGTTCCAACAAGTGGAGAAAATTCTAAATGACCGCCTAATAATTTCTCTCTGACTGCATCTCTGCGCGGAGCAATGTCAACATTATCATAATAGGATTCGGCTTTTTCCATCTCATCATTATTGAATCTGGGACGAGATATAACATAAGTCAACACATAATCATCAGCATCTAATATGCCATTATTATTACTGTCATATACAATTGCATCTTTGTCATCTATGGAATAGAAAATAGAAGTATTAAGAAATCTATTACTAAATTCAACCGCACTACCTTTTAGAGCGAATTCTTCTGTTTTTGAAATATCGCCTGTAATACCAAGAATCCTTTTAGAAAAACCAAACCCAGTTTTACGGAATTCGTAATAGTCCGTATTTTCCATCACAAGCCCTTGTCCATAAGCAACTCTATAATTTCCTAAAATAAATTTTGATTTAACAAATGACAATTTTACTTCTGCAAATGTTTTGGAAAAGTCGTTATAATCAGATATTTTCTTTATGGATTCTTCCCCTTTTTTATTAAATATCAATGCCTGAAATCTAAATTTATCCCCTACTCTTGTGCGTATTTTATGAGACATTTCTGGACTATTATCATTTAGGTTGAAATAATTCTTATAAATCGTTTCTTGAAACATCTCCTTTATTTCATCTTGATAAGCATTAGTATCATATTTGAATTGATAATTGAAATAGAATCTATTGTCCTCTCTATCTTCATAAGTGATATAATGTTTAAGATTTGTCGCACCGTAATGAGAAAGTCCTGGTGAGTGTCGTAAATCACGATAACTACCAATACGGTCAAATTTCCTCTGCTTGACAATAGCCATAGCATCAACAGGAGAGACATTTGGCATATTGAGAATATCGCGATAGTAGACCTTATTGATATTCATCGGTGTAATCAGCAAGTCCTCCCAAATATCAGATATGCCCTCTTGCAAACCCTCATTAGAAGCCAATCTACGAATTAGATAATATATCTCATCTTTTCGTTTTGCAGTTTCATCGTAATCAGTATAAAAAGAGACCTTTATCAACGGCTTTATCTTATCAAATGTCTTTTGGTCCATACTTTCTAACTTGTTCAATTCGTATATGCTGGTGTAGAATTTGATATATTCACGATAATAATATATTTCTTCTGCTTGTTTATCAGTAATAGGTAATGTTTTGATGTCCTCTAAACTGGCACGATTGATGTCTAATTGACTCTCATACGGGTCAATCTGTTTAGCAAATAGAGAAGAGTTCAAGAGGACAAGAGGACAAGAAAACAAGAGGACAAGAAAACAAGATAATAAAAAGACATTAGAAGTACAAGATAAAAAAGAAATTATTTTTTTTCTCATTTTAATCTATCTCCATATATTTTGGTTTTAGATTACCTACGATAGTCATATATTGAGATTTTACTGATATTCCTTTTGGTTTAATCATATTTACACTCAATAGTTCATCACAGTCAATATGAACTTCCTGTCCTAAATGAAACTTACGTACTTCAAACTGCTTCAATTCAGGTTGTTTAATTTGATTCATTTGAATTTAAGATGGTCTTTCCTTGAAGCGAATTTGCAATAATTGCAATTAGTTCAATTCTTTCTTTAAATGACATCTTTCTAATTTGTTTTATAATTTCTGTATTAGACATAATTTATAAGATCCTTTAAATATTAAATTCACCCAGCTGACGCTATCAAACATAAAAAATACAAATAGAAATAGAATGTCAAATTATAATATACAGCGATTTATATCGCTCCTACGGAGCTATGATTTGCTATTGTAATTATTGCTATAATTATTTCATCCCT
>QMNM01000140.1 GCA_003647765.1 Candidatus Cloacimonadota bacterium | reverse complement strand
CCTCTTGAACTCTTGAACTCTTGAACTCTTGGACTCTTGAACTCTTGGACTCTTGAACTCTTGAGGAATATATTATGCAAAAAAAATGGATATTTTGTGAGAATAACAATAATGAAGATGTTAAAAGATTGGCAAAGAAACTTAACGCACCAAAAATCGTTGCTAATCTTTTGCTAAACAAAGGATTACACAACTCAAAAGAGATAACGCAATTCTTTTATCCTTGTATAAATGACTTACACGATCCTTATCTTTTTCCAGATATGGAGAAAGCAGTATACAGAGTGAAAAAAGCAATCAAAAATGGTGAAAGAATTACTATTTATGGTGATTATGATGTAGATGGCACAACTTCCATAGCAATTCTTTATCTTGGATTGATAGAAATAATCAAAAAAAATAAATCCTCTGCTTTGATTGACTATTACATTCCTAATAGAATGGTAGATGGTTACGGATTATCTCAAACAGGTGTAGAACAATTAAAGAAACTAAATACCAATTTAGTGATTACTGTTGATTGCGGAATAAATGCTATTAAAGAGATTGATTCTATAAATTCATCAGGAATGGATGTTATAGTTACAGACCATCATACACCCAAAGAGCATATACCTAATGCTTTTGCAGTAATCAATCCTAAATTACATAATTCTACTTATCCATATAAATACCTTGCAGGCGTAGGAACTGCTTATAAATTGTTAATGGCAATCTATAATGAATTTGGAATGGACGATGAGATGAATATTATGAAATATTTGGATTTTGTATCTATGGGTACAATTTCTGACATAGTTCCTCTTACAGGTGAGAATAGAATTCTTGCAAGTTTGGGACTAAAAAGGTTAGAAAAGCAGGCTAATTATGGTTTATCTGCTCTTATGAAATTATCTGGATTAAATAAGCAAAGTATCAAGTCCACTGATATAGTATTTAAACTTGCTCCGAGAATAAATGCGGCTGGTAGAATGGGTAGTGCATTAAGAGCAGTAGAATTGATGATATCTAATAATGAGGCGCAAGCTGATAGAATTGCAAAAATTATATATGATGAGAATGAGAAGAGAAAACTAATTGATCAAACTACTTTTATAGAGGCCTGCGAAATGATAGAGGCAAAATACCAGAACTTAGATGATGTGTATTTTATTGTTATCAGTTCAGAAAATTGGCATCCTGGGGTGATTGGGATTGTAGCTTCAAAAATAGTTGAAAAATATCATCGTCCTACAATAATGATTAGCTTTTCAGAAGGCGAAGGAAATGGTTCAGGACGAAGTATCAGAAACTTTGATATTTTCTCTGCACTTTTACAATGCGAAAATTTACTCAGCTCTTTTGGCGGTCATAAATATGCGGCTGGAATATCTATACTTCCTGAATATGTTGAACAATTAGAAGAAATGCTTAATCAAATAGCAAAAGAACAATTGACAAAAGAGGATCTATTATTACAAATAAAAATTTCTGCCAAGTTAGATTTATCCGAAATAGATAAAGATTTAATCCAATGGCTAAAATTGTTTGCACCATTCGGACCACAAAATATGCGACCTGTATTCTGGAGTGAAAAAGTAATGGTTGTTGGCTATCCTTATATAGTGGGAAATAATCATCTAAAACTTAAAGTTATGAAAAATGGAAATATATTGGAAACAATCGGATTTAATCTTGGTGATTATCGCGATTTCATATCAAAAGGTGATATAGTTAATATCGCGTACACTTTAGAAGAAAATACATGGATGGATAAAGTAACTATACAAGGGAATTTGAAAGATATAAAATTAGCTAATTAAACATTACCAATTAATAGAACACGGATGACACTGATTACACTGATTTTCACGAATTAACTTTTTAGTTTTTATCCGTGTCATGTGTGGAATCTGTGTTCTATCCTTGCTGTGGCTTGGCAATGAATGAACATGAAATTGCTTTAGCTTGATAAATCATCCTTCGCAATGACAGGAAAACTCTATGTCATAATCTTTAAAAAATCAAAAAATGCCAGCTAAAAGCTATACTAAATATCCATTTCTATATCTAACAACTTTTTTCATTGTCGGTATAATTATTGGTAAATTCATTCATTTTTCTATCTTACAAAGCATCATCATTTTCATATCATTATCCGCAATAATTCTCATAACAAAATACCGCTTTATAATAGTAATTTTCTTGCTCTACATCTCATCTGGAATATTTATCTTTACTGTGCATAATCATAATAGTGCTAAACATATTGATAATTACTTACACATTATTTCTGGGAGACAACTTAATTTTTCCGGCTCAGTTATATCAGAACCAGTTTATTGTAAAGGCAAGACAAAGTTCTCTTTGTCATTGGATAAAATTGAGAATTACAAGATTACAGGGAAAATACTGATTTTTGTAAAGCAGAGAGTGAACGTTATCTACGGTGATAAAATAGAATGTTTTGGACGATTAAACAAGCCATATCCTAATAGCAATCCATATAGTTTTAATTATAAAGAATATCTTGAAAATAAGGGCATATACGCATTTTCATCTCTTTATCCATATCAAATCAAAATAGTTGGACACAAGAAGAATTTGTATTCATCAGTAATTATTTCATCAAGAAAATGGCTACGAAACAGAATCATCTCTCTTTATAAGGAAAATCAAGCAAGTTTTCTACGAGCCATATTATTAGGAGAAAAGCAAGCACTTGCACCAGATATAAAACAGGCATTCTCAAACTCAGGATTAAGCCATATTCTTGCTGTAAGCGGACTTCATACAGGAATTATTTCCTTAATTCTTTTGCCGTTATTTACTATATTTTTCCGAAATAAAAACATCGCCAGAATACTTACAATCCTAATATTAACATATTATATCTTCATTGCTAATTCTGTGCCATCTGTCCAAAGAGCAGTTATTATGATAAATTTACTATTATTGTCCCAAATATTGGAACGAAAAACTAATCCATTGAATACCTTATTTGTTGCGGCTTTTATTATCCTAACAATCAATCCTAATCAATTATTTAATATTGGATTTCAACTATCCTTCCTGGCTGTATTATCAATCATTACTGTTTACAAACCGATCAGCTACTATCTATTACCCATAAGAGAGAAATCATCTTTACTATATTGGACAATTACATTATTGACAATGACATCTATTATCCAAATTTTGTTAGCACCTTTGACAATTTATTATTTTAATCAAATATCTTTTGGTGGAATTATTGCTAACCTTTTTTCTATTCCTCTCATTGGCACAATTATACCATTATCATTACTTAGTATTTTTTTACCCATAAATTTTCTTAATAGTTTTTACATCTCTGCAAATGAGTTCTTATTATTTCTGCTATTTAAGATTTCCCATTTCATAGGCGATAATCATATTCTATTCATGCAGTATCTACATTTTAATATTGGGCAAGTTCTCTCAATTTTCCTTATTTTTATAATCTCTTATCTCTTGTTAAGCAATAAGCAAGTAAAAAGAAAATTGCTCGTCCGGTTCTTATCAATAATAATTTTATGTGTGATAATTTTTTCGCCTGATTTAATCTATAAAAGAGAATTAGAATTGGCTATTTTAGATGTTGGCACAGGTGATTCTATATTTCTGCAAACCACTAATAAGAAAAATATTTTGATAGATTGTGGAGATAAGAGGCAAAATATGGACTATGGTGAAAAAGTTGTATTCCCTTTTTTACGCAATAAAAAGGTGAAAAGATTGGACTTATTAGTGCTTACTCATCCTCATTCTGACCATATTGGAGGGGCTGAATATATCATTGATAATATTAAAGTTAAGTATGTTCTTATACCGAGATGTAAGTATGATTCTAATTTATACAAGAATTTATTGGATAAAATAGCAAAGAAAAATATAAGTTTAATTTTAGCTGATACTTGCATAGTATTACAGGATTTTCAACCTCTGAAACTGAAAGTATTATCTCCTTACATTGAATACTTTGACGATAATATCAATAATTATTCTGTAGTATTAAAAGGTGAGTATAAGAAGCTGTCTTTTCTTTTGATGGGTGATTTAGAACAGGAAAGAGAGCAATGGCTGATAAATACTTATGGTGATAAATTAGATGTTGATTTAATAAAGATAGGGCATCATGGGAGTAATACATCTACTACACAGGAATTTTTAGAGAATACAAGGCCTGAGTATTCTGCTATTTCGGTTGGAAGATATGACAAATTTGGGTTTCCACATCAGGAAGTCATAAAAAGAATAGAAGGGCAAGGAATAAAACTGTTTCGCACAGATATTGATGGAGCAATTATCTTTTTTTCAGATGGAGAAAAGTTGAGAGTGAAAACGATATTATCCAAGAAGAATATATCTGACGATTCTATTTAGGATTTACCAAAAGTATCAAAGGAAGTCCATCGCGACAGAAGTTGAGAAAAAATGTTATAAAGGGTAAATATATTTTGTGTGGAATTTCGTGTGTTTTTGTGGCTAAAAAGTGAAATGCTATACTTCTAATTGCTAAATTGACGCAGAAGAACGCTGATAAAATGTCAAAATCCAAATTTCTAATGATAAACGACATAAGACAAATAATAGAAATATATCAGTGTTTTTCAGTGTGCTATTCTTTTAGAAAAATTTGACGCAAAATGGATGAGATATAGGTTTTTGTAATGTGTGCGCCCGTAGCTCAATTGGATAGAGCACCGGACTTCGGATCCGGGTTGTTGGGGGTTCAAATCCTCTCGGGCGTGCCATATTTCTTCACCACAGAGAATACGGAGAAAGGTTGTGACTGTGTAAACCCAGTCGCATTTTTTTATTTAATTACAATTCACTCGCAAATTAACACAGAAGCATCTCCACAAAAAAAGCCATGCTAATAAAACACGGCTTTTTTTAGTGGATTTCTATATTGCTTATTTTAACATTATCATCTTTTTCAAATGCACTTCCGAATCCGTTTTCAATCTATAAAAATAAATACCTGAACAAGATTCTGTTCCAGTATCATCTTTTCCATCCCAAATAATAGAAACAGGTCTATCCTTCTCAATAAATCCTTCAAATAAAGTAATAACTT
>QMNM01000139.1 GCA_003647765.1 Candidatus Cloacimonadota bacterium | reverse complement strand
TTTATAAAGCTGATGATGATTTCGTTGCTATACTGATTCGTGGGGATAGAGAAATAAATGAGGTCAAAGTTACCAATTTCCTTAAAGAGACTACATTATATTTAGCAACTGATGATGAGATAAATAATGTTTTAGGATTGCCAAATGGTTTTGTCGGTCCTGTAAATATAGAAAAGGAGAAGGGAGTAAGGGAGAAGAGAGAATTTGAGATTAGGATATACTCTGATAATAATCTGAAATTGATGAGAAATATGGTTACAGGTGCTAATGAGAAGGATTATCATTTTTTGAATGTCAATGTTGAGCGGGATATTAAAATTGATGAATACAGTGATTTTGTATTAGCAAATGCTGGAGATAAATGCCCAAAATGTGGCAATCCACTTAGTTTATATCGTGGCATTGAAGTGGGACAGGTTTTTGAATTAGGTGATAAATACAGCAAGTCAATGAATGCTGTATTTCAAGATGAAAAGGGCGATAGTCAATATTATCAGATGGGCTGTTATGGAATTGGTGTTACAAGAACCATAGCAGCTGCAATTGAACAGAATTATGATGAAAAAGGGATTATCTGGCCTCTTAAAATTGCACCATTTCAGGTGGAGATTTTGCAGTTGACTAAAGATGAGGATTTGGCTGAGTTCTCAGAAAATCTCTATCACGCATTGCTTGATGAAAATATTGAAGTGCTTTATGATGATAGAGATGAAAGAGCCGGCATTAAATTCAATGATGCTGATTTGATTGGCATTCCGATTCAGATTATTATTGGAATGAGAAGTTTTAGAAATGAACAGGTGGAAATCAAAATTCGTAAGACAGGTGAAAAATTAACATTAGAATTTGATGATATATTGGGAAAAATTGTGGAATTACTAAAAAGAGATGATTTATGAGGATTCGTTAATTCTGAATGAAAATAGTTATGGAATGCTATAATTTCAAATAACTTGATATTATTGGGATAAGTCATTTCTTGTCTTATTTTTTCTATTAAAACAATTGACAGAAAAGTTACCCCAAAAAAATTTCTCCAAAAAATAGAATAGGGGAAAATATGAATAATAAAAAGATAACTAATGTAAAAATTAATCGTAATGTGAACTCCATAATTGGATTAAGTATTTTTCTATTTACTTTCATTATATTTTTTATTACAAAAGCTCCATCTGTATCTTTTTGGGATTGTGGAGAGTATATAACAGTCAGTAATATTTTAGGCGTGCCTCATCCACCTGGGAATCCATTTTATGTGATATTAGGCAAAATTATTACATTATTGCCGTTCGGAATCCCTGTGGCTCAAAAAGTGAATACTTTATCTGTACTATTCGGTTCTCTTGCTGTCTTATTTACATATTTAGCCATTGTTAAATTAGTAGCAATATGGGAACAGAAAGCATGGAAATGTTATTTTGCTGGTATTATTGGTGCGACACTTATTGGTTTTTCTAATACATTCTGGGACAATTCTATTGAAGCAGAAGTGCTTAGCGGACTTAGTTTTTTTATAAGTATTATTGTCTGGTTAATTTTAGTATGGACAGAAAAAAATAGAGGTAAGAATTTCACTCATCAGAAAATTCTACTTTTGATAATCTACCTGTTCTCTCTTGGATTTGGAATTCATCAAACTGTCTTGCAGATTGCTCCGGCTATTTTGTTCATCGCTGTTTATCCCTTGCTAAAGATAGATAAGGATTTCTGGAAAAAACTAATAATTTATTCAGTAATAGGAATAATCCTTTATCTTGTAATGTTTGAGATCGGTTCTGGATTTAATCAAGCGAGTTTATCAAAGTACACTATTGCTATTTTTATTGTTGGACTGATGATTTATTATTTACGGGACTATGTAGATAAAAGAAGCTGGTGGCTTGCGTTAACATTAGTATTATTAGGATTTAGTGCGCACTTAATTCTTCCGATTAGAGCTTCTACTAATCCATTTATAAATGAAGGAGACCCGAGCAGTTGGCAAAGATTTGTTGATTATATATTCCGCAAACAGTATGGCCCTTCTAATATGTTTATCAGAAATGTTGATGTTAGTAAACTCGGCTATCCTCTTATACCAATTCCATATCTCAAACAGCTGTGGTATCAATTCACAATGCAGTTTACTCGGTATTTCAGTTGGCAATTTTTTGATGCTGAGACGATTGGGAATTTTTTGCATATTCCTCAGAACTTGATTTTTAATTTAGCAAATTTACTTGTAGCTGTTTTGGGCGCAATAGGAGCAATGTTTCAATTTAAAAAAAGTAAGCGTTCATTTGCTTATCTATTTGCATTATTTTTTATGTCAAGTTTCGCTATGGTGTATGTTATGAATATAACTGACCACGAACCAAGAGTGCGTCCATATTTCTTTGTTACTGCTTATACATTCTGGGCTATGTGGATGGGCATTGGTTGTCTTGGTATATATGAATATGTAAAAACTAAAATCAGATTAAAGTTTGTTGCTGGTATTCTAATTATTATATTGTCATTCTTGCCAGTTGTTAATCTTTTATCACAATTCCATAAGCACGATAGAAGAGGTGAATATATTGCTTTGGGCTATGGTCAGAATATTCTGAATACAGTTGAAGAGAACGCAATTATATTTACAAATGGAGACAATGATACTTTCCCACTCTGGTATGCACAGGCAAATTATGACCCAAAAGCAAAAGATATTATAAAGATAGAAAAAGAACAAGATAAAGAAAAGTATAGAGAATTACACAATGTTATTGATACGGATAAACCTGTGTCTGAAATGTCCTTAGTTGAGCGTAAAATTTATCAAATGCAAAAAGCTAGAAAAAATCTAACTGGAATTAGAAAAGATGTAACAGTGGCTAATCTGAGTTTATTGAATACACCATGGTATATTAAGCAATTACGCGATCAAGGTGGAGTAATTATTAATCTTTCTGATAGGGCTATTGATAGATTACAACCTATACAACTGCCTAAAAAAATGCAATTCAAAGTTGGCGATAATATAGTAGTTACTTTTGAAAAAGGAAAAGTTCTATATGTCAAAGATCAGATGGTTTTACGGATTATTAAAGAGAACTTTGGTAAAAGGCCAATTTATTTTGCAGTAACTGTATCTGATAATGTCGGGTTTGGTGATTATTTAAGTAGTGAAGGAATGGCTGATAGATTGGTTGATAAAAAGGGAAAATATCAAATCAATGTTCAACGCTTGAAATATAATATTGAAGAGGTTTATGACTATGGTGGCATATTCAATGAGAAGTTATACAAAGATGAAAATATGAGGCGGTTAGTAAATAATTATGGAGCGGCTTTCCTGCGAATGTCAGAAGCGTGTCGTCAACAAAGTGATATGAAAAAAGCTATTGAATACTTACAAAAAGCAAGTGAATTTACCGAAGATAAAACACGGTTCTATCCTACCTTAGCCAGTATGTATGCACAGGAAAAAGATTATGAAAATGCCGTAAAATTTACATCTCTGGCTATTGAAGCAAGTCCGACTAATAAGAATTTATACAATCAGAAATCTATGTATTTACTGAAAATGGATAAAATAGATAGTGCATTAGTTGTTTTAGAACAAGTATTGGATATTGATCCTAATGATCGCAGAGCCAAATTACAATATTTGGGAATATGTCAGGATAAAAAGTTATATGAAAAAGGACTGAAATTTATGGATAAATGGATGGAAATAGACAAGAGAAATAAACAAATCTTTGACCATTTTCAGAAGCAATTTAGAGAAGAAATAGATGTAAAAGAGAATAGCACACAAAAAAATGACTAATTCCAAATGTCTAATTTCTAATAAAATGTCAAATTACAAATAACAAAAAATTTATTCGTGAACTTCGTGGCTAATTTTTCAGCCACCAAGAACACTAAATTACACTAAGTTGTTTTTCTTTTATTTTTTCTTTTATTCCTTAGAGTTGCTTCGTGAACTTCGTGGCTAATCTTTCAGTGTTTTTCTGTGTCAAATTATGAAAAAGAGAACATATCAGATTATTCTATTGCTTCTTATAATAGGTATAATAAGCATTAGATTGTTCTATCAAAAGCCAAATTTATATAGAAAAGTGGATTATCTATTAGGGACTTATGTGGAAGTGGCAATCTATCAGAAACCAAAAAGAGCAAGAATTTTGGCTGATTCAACTTTCAATCTAATGAGAAAATATGAAAAAATATTATCTTCGCATATTCCAAATAGTGAAGTTTATAATATAAATCATAGTGATAGAAATTCTATTAAAATTTCATCAGAAACATCAGATTTAATAAGGAAATCAGAAGAAATAAGCAAATTAACGAGTGGGGCTTTTGATATTACTGTTGGAAAAATTTGTAATAGATGTGATTTTGTTGAGAATTTTTATCCTAATCAAGCAGAGATAAAGGAATTGTTGCCTTATGTAGATTACAGGAAAATAAGAGTAAGTAATGACAGTTTATATAAAGAGAGCAAAGGAATAGAGATTGATCTTGGAGGTATTGCAAAGGGCTATATTATTGATAAAGCTATTGAGTTTTTACGAGATGAAGAAATAGATAAAGGTTTTATCAATGTAGGTGGAGATATGTTTTTATTGGATAATAATAATCCTGATAAATGGAAAATCGGTATCCAACATCCAAGAGATAAAGGTGAAATTTTTGCTACAATCTCAGTGAACAATAAATCTGTGGTTACATCTGGTGATTATGAACGGTATTTTATCAAAGATGGGATGCGTTATCATCATATTATCAATCCAAAAACTGGAATGCCTGCTAATGATCTTGTAAGTGTAACTGTCATTGCTGATAAGGCATGCTTAGCTGATGCTTTGTCCACTGCTGTTTTTGTAATGGGACTGGAGAATGGATTAAATTTGATAGATTCTATTCCAGATATAGATGCTTTCATTATTTGGGAAAAGAATGATAAACTAAACTATAAAATGTCTGATGGCTTTGACCGATATTTAATAGATGTAAAATGATTAACTGACCTTGCGCAGATAGTGCAAGGATTAACTTACAATTAAAATTTTCAAAAACTAATGATCCTAGTCTAAAAACCACTGAAGTGGTTAGAATTAGGTTTTTTTACATTTTACCCACAGTTAAAACTGTGGGCTTCT
>QMNM01000138.1 GCA_003647765.1 Candidatus Cloacimonadota bacterium | reverse complement strand
TGTAATATTTCACGACTGTGAAATGATTACTTATCCTAATAGTGTTCATGCTCAATTTTCAGAACTAAAAGATATTCCACCAGAGTATAAAGCGAAGATGTGGTTATATCACTATATGTTATATGGTAAGACATTTGAAGAATTAGAAGCAGAAGTTCTTGCCGAAGGTTTTGCTGGACTTGTTAAAAGAGGACAAGTATTTGATACAACTAAAATGAAGGAAACCAAAGATGATTAAAAGATTTTTTAGCTTTTACAACAAGCAGAATTTAGTGTTGGTTCTTGGTTTTTTCTATCTGATTATTTTAATGCCAAGTGAAAGTGAAATATTGGTTGGTTATATTCAGAATATATCGGCAATGGTTTTTATGACTATTGTTACCTTGACTATAAACCTTGAACCTATTATGGAAAACTGGAAATATATTGTTAGTGGCTTATTAATTGATCGTGCTGATGATTATTTGACGAAAGCCAATAGAAGATTAAAAGAAGCAAGACTTGGAAAAACTCATCCATTATTTGTAGCAACAAAAGACGAGTTCTTCTATTATGATGACAACTATTCAAAGGGAGAGAGTTAATGGAACGATTTACATTTGTAGAGATAAAAGATTTCAAAGTAGGCGATTACTTTTATTTTAATGGTAATAAATTTTCGGTAGATTCCGACCCAACTTATTACAACAATAGTAATTTTTACGGAGATTACTCAGAGAAAGTGGAATGGACAGGCTTCTGTGAAACAGAGGGTGAAGAATATCAAAGACAACACAAGTTCTTTGTTCAAAATACTGATAAGCCAGATGATGAAACAGCACATCTGTTTTTCAAACCAACAGGAGAAGTATAATGCAAGTAGGCAGTTATTCATACAAACAATTGAAAGACATAAACATTGGAGATACATTATTCAACTGCAGTGGCGGTATTAATATTGAATTTTCCGTAGTAGAAGGTCCAACCGAAGTATATTCCGAAGGATTGGAGTCAAACCAATTAAAGTGGAAAGGTATTGACCCAGACGGTGAAGAAATCAGTTTCTTAATTACTGAAACTCTAACACATTATGGACCGAAAATATACAGCCATAAGGCTTACACAGAACCAAGTGATTTCAAAGATGGCTTCTTAAAAAGTCACGACTAAAAAAGGATAATATATGAGTAAAAGTGAATTAGAGATTAAAGATTTTGAGTATTATGTTGTATTAATGGACAGCAATGGGAATTATGTTATTAGTTACGGTTATGAACAAAGACCCGCAATTATTGACTTGAAGTTTATGTTTGAGCAATTAATTACGGACAAAACAAGTGGGCTTCATGAAGCAATCCCAGATTTTGAGAAAGTGATTGATTATGTTTCTATTGATATTATGAACCATAAAAAGTTTGTTAAGTATATGGAAAAACAAGAAGCAATCGCAAATAAGAAAGAGGCAAAAGGGAAAAATAAAAAAGGGAAAAAATAATGAGGGAAATAATCACACACACAGAAACAATCCAAAAAGAGAAGATAGTTGCCATAACATGTAATTGTTGTGGTAAAACAGTAGAAGGGGATCATGTGGAATATGCATCTGATATAGAAACATGGGAGCATGATTTCGGCTACGGTTCACGATTTGATATGGATAGAGTATCTATGGATATTTGTGACGACTGCTATGCCAACTGGATAAAAACATTTGTCCACCCTCCTCAAAAAAATACTGCACATTAAAGCCCCTTTAAGTATTCTTGTGCTACAATACACAAAATTAAGGATACTTATGAACAAATCACAAGAACATATTAGCAAATTTCTAAGTAAAATATTAAGACACGACCCATCAATTATTGGTATCACATTAGATTCACAAGGTTGGGCTGATGTAACAGAACTTATGATTGGAATGCAAAAACAAGGTAAATTTGTTGAACTATCAGATTTAGAAATAGTTGTTTCACAAGATTCTAAAGCTAAAAATGGTAATCCAGGTAGATATTCGTTCAATGACGATAAAACTAAAATTAGAGCAAACCAAGGTCACAATAAAAAATTAAAGCATGTTAAATTGGATTATACTCCACTTTCTTCAAGAGAAGTTCCAAATTGGTTATATCATGGAACTAATTCAAGATTTGTTGAAGCAATTAAGAAAGAGGGCTTGGTGAAAATGAACCGACAACATGTTCATCTTTCTGATGAGATTGAAACAGCGAATGAAGTTGGTGATCGTAGATTAAAGCAAGATACCGAAACACACATATTTAAGATTTCAACAATTGAAGCTATGAATGATGGTGTGGTGTTCTATAAATCAAAAAATGGTGTTTATTTAGCCGATGCTATTCCAGCTTGGTTATTAAGATAATGTATTTATTTTTCACAGTAATTGGACTTCTAATTGGTGCATTTGGGTATGGAACTTCTATAGCTATGGCAATAGGTGTTGGTGTTGGACTTTTAGTAGCGGGTATCATACATATAACAATTAGAGCAAGTTCTGAACGAGGTTCAAGTTCTGCTTTTGATGGTTGTTTACTGTTTATACTATTAGAGGGTATATTCGCAGGATTAAGTGGCTAATATGCATGACGAACAAGTGTATGAATACTTTGGTATAGAGGCAACCGAGTTCAAAGATATGAAGAAACAAGTTCGTCATAGAGAAAAAGATGAAAGAAAACAAAAAATGGTTCAAGGAGAAATCCCTCCAACTGACAAAAACTTCTTTGAGTTAAAAACAGATGATATAGTAACGATACAAGTATCTTTAAGAACACCAGTTCTTGAAGGTAGAGTTAGAATGGCATTTGCTAATGATTCTTATGTTGTTGAAACAGAAAATGGTTTAGTTACTTGGGAAATGATGGTTCCAGGCAGAAAAATAACAAGCACCAAACCTTATATTTTTGAGATAGGTATGCCAAACCATCACAAAGTATTTAGATCTGAAAAAGATTTGGATATGGCAACAGTTGATTTTCTAACAACATATTCAGAAAAATCTCATATACCAATTGCTACATTGATTGGACAAATAAAAACAATTCTGGAAAAATATCCAGAAGAATTCATCTAAGGAGAATTTATGAAGAGAGTAATTTATGCAGGAAGTTTTGATCCAATTCATAGTGGTCATATAGACATCATTGAAAGAGCAGTATCTTTATTTCCAAGTAGAAAAGTAACAGTAATCGTTGCTAACAATAGAGACAAAAAACATTTCTTATCAATAGAACAGCGTATGGCTGTTACAAAAGCTTCTCTTGCTCATTTAGAGGATAAGATAGATATTATTATGTATGAAGGTATTATTAGTGATTATGCTAATGAAAATGATGCAGATGTAATGATTCGTGGTATTCGTTCTGGAACTGACCTAGAGTATGAGTTTAATTTAGAACAGTTCACAAGAAAAACTTCTAAGATGGAAACTTCGTATCTTACTCCAAAAAACGAACATATCAACACAAGTTCAAGCCTTGTTAGAATGTTTATTCAATCAAATAATACCTCTGAAGCAAAAGCTTATATGAGCAAGGAAGGATTCTATACTATGTCAGAACTTATTAAGATAGATAAGGTATAAACCATGATATTGAACAACATTGAATCGTCACGAGATGAAAAGAACATTTATTATGGTAATATGCAAGTAGTGATTGAGGACAGTAAAGAAGAAATTGAATATTCTCAAACGGTATTTAATCTTCAACATGAAGTAACGGTGGTATCTAAAGCAGCACTTCCTGTTCTTAAAAAATATGGACAGGACATCATAGAGATGGTTAAAAGTAAATATCCAGAGGATGTTATCTCAACTGATTTCAATGAATTTGTTGAATTTGTAGAAGCAATCAATGCTAAGTAAAATCCATAAATCCGATATAGACTCAACAGAAAAATATTGGTATATCTATCAAGGTGGTGGTAAATGCCAATTGGTACATGTATTGATTGATGATGAAGAGTTTAATGGAACATTCAATGTTCAAATATCAGAAGATGGAAATTGGTATAACTCATTCCCAATTAAGATTGACCATGATGAGGACGGTTTCATTAAAAATCTATTTCTTTTTACTGATAAAAAGAATGCAGAGGTTACTTGGTGTCATTATTTCATTAAAGATTTCAGAGATAATACTTTTGTTGATTACAAACACTTTTTGGAACTCACACAAACATTATACGACGAATACCCAGAACTACTATTAAAAGGACTATAAATGAACATTAAATCTACAAAGAGCAAAGAAATAAATTTTGATTGGATTGAAACTGTAATCAACCACTTACCAATGGATAAACTAACATTTGTCTTTTCATTAATCGCTGGTATATTGCTCGGTTTTACAGTTATGGGCTTCGGTTCTATCGTTCCTATCTTTTTGGGACTTGGTGCTACTTTATTAATAGCATCATTTGGTGCAATGGATAGTGGTTCAGATGGTTTCATATATGTTATTAGATTGGCTATATACAGTATTATAGTAGCAAATCTATTAGTTCTATATCCAAGTACCAAGTTTGCATATGATAAACGGGCAGTAGAAATAGTAATGGAAGATGTTACAGTAAAAAAAGGTAAGCGAATAGCAGTAACGATATACGATACACAAACAAATGATTCTATCGTTACTAATTATTATACTGCAGATAAAAAAAAGTTAGTAAATAAACTATATGCTAACACAAAGTTTATCAAGTATAATGTTCAGTATTTTCCACTAATCAAGTATTCAAGAACTATAGAATTTTATGATGATTAATCAAGGCGATACTGTTTCCGTATTAGAGGGAGCAGGTTCAATAATTGATGGTATCTTTACTGGTGAAAAAAGCGAGGGTATGTTTGCTATTTTGGTCTACACAAGCAAAACCGTTTTCAAGAGAATGAATAATATTTTTGAGAACAGAGAAACAGCCAAAGCAAGGTGGCTTGTGCGAAGATTCAAACGACTTCAAGCCCAAGGCATTCCATCAGTAGAAATAGTCTTTACCGAAGCTGATAGACCTGCTCTTGAGTTAGCAACAGAGCTATGGCCAGAGGATATGGTGTGATACCATTGTTACAACATAGAATACAATTAGAAGAAGCTTTAATATCAAATGAAGCTGACTTAGCGTATAATACTAAAATATTTACTGCACATGGCGATT
>QMNM01000137.1 GCA_003647765.1 Candidatus Cloacimonadota bacterium | reverse complement strand
GGTAATGATGTAGTCATATTAGGTTCTGGTGATGTTGGAATGATTATGGCTCGCCATGTGGCTCTGGAAGAGGGAATGCATCCTGTCTGCGTCCTGGAAATTATGCCTTTCATAGGTGGATTAACAAGAAACAAAGTCCAATGCCTTGATGATTATAATATACCATTATATTTATCAACTACTGTTACTGACATTAAAGGCAAATATCGGTTAGAAGGTATAACTACAATTAAAGTGGACGAAAAACTCAAGCCAATCAAAGGGACAGAACGCTATATTGCTTGTGATACATTATTTTTATCAGTAGGATTGATACCTGAAAATGAGCTCTCAAAAAAGGCAGATGTTGTATTATCAAGTGGGACAAGAGGGGCTGAAATAGATAATAATTATGAGACGAATGTATCGGGTATCTTCTCAGCTGGAAATGTTTTACATATTCACGATGTTGCTGATTATGCTTCCTTTGAAGGATATTATGTCGGAGAAAAAGCAGCTGAATATGTAAAAACTGGCTGGGATTATCCAAAGAGATTTCCAACTCAAACTGGTAATGGAATTATGTATTTACTTCCTCAATATTTACGATATGATTGCAGAGAAACAGAATTTAAATTCCGTGTGAAAAGACCTTACGAAAATGTCAGAATTGTCATAATAAACGGCGATGAAATACTTTATAAAAGGAAATTCAAAAAGATTATTGCCTCTGAAATGCAGATTGTAAAAGTAAAGTCAAAAAACCCAATGACTAATGTTAAAATCTATATAGAGAAAATAGAAAATTAGGGGGTATAATTGCCTGAATATAGAACAGTTACTTGCATACTTTGTCCAAATGCTTGTCAATTGGATGTGCATTTTGATAAAGATAAAAAAGAGATAACTAAATTAGAAAATGCCCGTTGTACACGCGGAATGAAATATGCAATGGAAGAAATATTTAACCCAAAACGCTCTGTAATGACTGTTGTACCTATTGAATCAAAATTATGGAAAGTAACAAGTGTTCTAACTGTTGAACCAGTACCAAAAGATAAAATATTTGAAGTTTATAACGAAATTAAAAAGATGCGGTTAAAAGCACCTGTAAAAAGAGGTGATGTGCTTATTCATAATGTCTGCAATTTAGGTGTAGATGTTATTATTACAAGAAGTGTGAAAGAGTAAGAAAACAAGAGTTCAAGAGGACAAGAGTTCAAGAGGACAAGAGTTCAAGAAAACAAGAGTTCAAGAGGACAAGAAGTAAGACGACTTCTCAATGTCTGATAATTTTTTGTGTTTTTTTGTGTAATTTTGTGGCTAACAAGAAAACAAGAAGAGAAGGCTGATGCTGTCAAACTGGAAATCTGATGAATAGAATTAAAATTGACAGAGAACATGGCAAACTAATTTCAGTTTAAAATAATTTGCTAATAAGTAAAAAAGAAATATATTATTTTATAATTATTGAATAAATATAATGCTGATTATGATGAAATATTATATTTTGTTAAAATTTTGATAATATGATTAAATAGAAATTAGGAGGTAAAAATGGCTAAGCAATTGGAATTTGGCCACGAGGCACAAGAAAAGTTAAAGAAAGGAGCTGATATTCTAGCAGATGCAGTTAAGGTAACATTAGGTCCAAGAGGAAGGAATGTTATATTAGATAAAAGCTTTGGTTCTCCAACTATTACTAATGATGGAGTTACCATTGCTAAAGAGATTGAGTTGGAAGACAAATACGAAAATATGGGTGCACAATTAGTAAAAGAGGTGTCTGAGAAAACACACGATGTTGCTGGAGATGGCACAACAACAGCGGCATTATTGGCACAATACATTATCCATGAAGGATTCAAGAATATAACCTCTGGTGTTAATCCTATATTTATGAAAAGGGGTCTACAAAAAGCAGTGGATGTAGTTGTCAAACATATTAAGGATACAAGTACTCCTTGTAGGACATCAGAAGAGATTGCTCAAATTGCTACAATATCAGCGAATAATGATGAAGAGATTGGAAAACTTATTGCAGATGCTATGGAAAGAGTTGGAAATGAAGGTGTAATAAATGTAGAAGAATCCAAAACAATGGTTACTTATGTTGAAACAGTAGAAGGCATGCAATTTGACAGAGGATATCTCTCACCATATTTTGTTACAAATCCTGATACTATGGTTGCTGAACTTGAAGATGCTTTTGTGCTTATTCACGATAAGAAAATATCTGTTATGAAGGACTTACTTCCAATTCTTCAAGAGATTTCACAAACAGGAAAACCACTTCTTATTATTGCTGAAGATGTAGAAGGTGAAGCTCTAGCTACTTTAGTGGTTAATAAATTAAGAGGAACTTTGAATGTATGCGCAGTTAAGGCACCTGGTTTTGGTGACAGAAGAAAGGAAATGTTGAAAGATATTGCTGTGCTTGTAGGTGGCAAAGTTATATCAGAAGAATTGGGATTGAAATTAGAAAATGTTAGAATGGTTGATTTAGGAAAAGCAAAGAAAATCATTGTTGATAAAGAGAATACTACTATTCGTGAAGGAAACGGCCAGGACAAGGAAATACAAGCGCGCATCAAACAAATAAAGCATCAAATAGAAGAAACAAGCTCTGATTATGATAAGGAGAAATTACAGGAAAGATTGGCAAAATTAGCTGGTGGAGTAGCTGTAATAAATATTGGTGCTGCTACTGAGACCGAAATGAAGGAAAAGAAACACCGTGTTGATGATGCACTACAAGCAACAAGAGCAGCTGTTGAAGAGGGTATAATTCCAGGCGGAGGAGTTACACTTTTACATTCAGCTAAAAAAGTTGCTGAACTTGAAAAGAAACTTGAAGGTGAAGAGGGAATAGGAGCCAAGATTATTAAAGAAGCATTAGAGAAGCCATTATATCAGATAGCTAAAAACGCAGGTGTTGAAGGTGCTGTGGTTGTTGAAAAATTGAAAAATGAAAATGATGTACATTTTGGTTATAATGCATCTACAAGAAAATATGAAAATCTGATGGATGCAGGTGTTATAGATCCAGCTAAAGTTACTCGCTCTGCTATTCAAAACGCCGCAAGCATTGCAGGGCTATTGCTTACAACAGAGTGTGCTATAACAGATATTCCTGAAAAAGAGAAAACACCACCTTATCCGCCACCTCCAGGAGGTATGGGCGGAGGAATGTATTAACATATTCCTTAAAGGGCTTGTCTTTACGGCAAGCCCTTTTTAATGTCTGATATTTTTTTGTGTTTTGTGGATAATTTTGCGGCTAAAAATTTACGAGAACATCAAATGATATTTAAACACATTATACCAATCATATATTTTTCATCTCAATTAAAAAAAATCACACTATCTATTTTCCTAATATATATAATTTCACATCAAGTAAATTACGCAAATCAAGATTTAATAATTAATAAAATACACATCAGTGGAAATAAATTATTTTCTACACAAAAAATAATATCAGTTTTAGATATACACTCCGGCGAAATTTTTTCCAGAGAAAAATTGAATAATAACATTTTCAATATACTTCACCTTTATGAGAAATATGGATATTATTTAGCAGAGATATTACCACCAGAAGTCATTCCTTGTTCTGATGGTGATAAACTAGACATTTTCATCAGAATAATGGAAAATCAAAAGCTAATAATTGATAGCATCTCATTCCGAAATAATCGCTATTATAATGATAAGCGTCTAAAAGCAATGATTGGTTCAAAACAAGCAAGCACATTTAATCTGCAACAACTGTACCAAGATATGCAGACAATTTGTGAACAGTATGCAGAAAAAGGATACCCATTTTGTTCTGTCAACATTGATACTATCGCTATTTATAATGATAAACTATCTCTATGTTTTGATATTCAAGAGAATGGATTGACAAGAATGTGCGCATTCCAATATCAAGGGAATGAAATTACAAAGGCAAAGACAATCAATAAAATGCTTCGTCTAAATAAAGATGAAATATACAAGGAAAGTAAAGTTAGAGCAGGTGAAAAATATTTACAGGCAAAGCCATATATATCAAAGGCTTGTATTAGACCATTAGATAATAAAAATATATTGATTTCTATTACTGAAAGCAAAATGAATAACATTTATGGAATGCTTGGCTATAAATCCTCACAAGAAAACTTGTCTTTTAGTGAAAAACTTTTCGGCTTTTTTAATGTATCTTTTCTAAATCTATTTGGCACAGACCGTAGTTTTTTCCTATATTGGAAAAAATTACAAAAGCATTCATCTTTAACAAAAGTGCAATATTACGAACCATTTATTTTCAATTATCCTTTATCTGCTGAAGTTGAGTTATTCAGAAAAGTTACAGACACTTTATATGTAAATACAGGATTAAAGTTCTCTTGTGCATACAATGATAGAAACTATAATAAATATGCTATGCTATTTAATATTGAGCATATTTTGCCAGGTTCTGGACGGCCATTATTAATAGATTTTTCACGCACTTATAAAAAGGGTATTGGTGTGGAACTAAATATTTCCACGATTGATTATCCACTAAATCCTCGTGCTGGAACACATTATTTGGGACGCTATATTTTTAATTGGAGTATTAACGATAAAAATGAAAAGGTACAGGAACAAAGAATTGAAGTATCAATTGCTCATAATATTGAGATATTCCGTAATAATGTAGTATATATGAAAATGTCTGGTAAAAATATAAGTTCAACATCCAAAAAAATTCCAGTATATGAATTATACTATTTAGGTGGATATGATGATGTGCGAGGATTTCTTGATGACCAATTCTGTGGCTTTAGGCTCGGTTATCTAAACCTGGAATATCGTTGGTTGTTAACACAAAAATCACGGATTTTTCTTTTTACTGATTGGGGCTATTATAAATCCGATGATAAAGAGAGAAAGGACTTGTTTAGCATTGGCTTTGGATTGCGGTTGCAAACAGTAATAGGATTATTAGGATTGGACTATGCTGTCAGTCACAGTAATGGCAAATGGGAAAATCCATTAAATGGGATAGTTCACTTTAATATACAAACTGAATTTTGATACTACTGCACTGTAAAGTAAATTCTGATTGATAGATAGAAGCCCACAACTTCAGTTGTGGGGTGAACGCAGAATGATATAGTCATAACCGTTTTAACGGTTTTACAATATTAAAAAACCATTAAAATAGTTAATATATCAGTTCTTGATTTTGATACTATCAACACCAAAAAATACAATATAGAAAAT
>QMNM01000136.1 GCA_003647765.1 Candidatus Cloacimonadota bacterium | reverse complement strand
TTTATACTATAATTATTGGTGTCAAGAATTTCAAATAACTAATGCTTTTTTTATTGCGTTGTATCAATTGTATGCGTTGTATCAATTGTAATTGAATAATTTAATATAAATAAAGATTGACATTTTATCTATAAGAAAAATCTTTTGGCTCATTTAGATAAATTTATTTTGAAAGGAATAATTTATGTATACAGTATTATTAACAATACATATATTGGTTTCTATAGGATTGGTAGTGTCTGTTCTTCTTCAATCAAGCAAAGGAGGCGGTTTAGGCGGTGCTTTTGGTGGTTCAAGTGATACTTTATTCGGTGGACAAACAGCATCCAGTTTTTTAAAAAAAGCTACACGAACACTTGGTGCGGCTTTTATGATTATATCGTTACTCCTTGCTATTAGTAATCCTTCCCCACAAAAGTCAGTAAAAACTGGAGTTGGAGTAGAAGAAGAAATTCAAAAGCAAGCAGAAACAGAGCAAGAAAATACTAAACCATTAGAGCAGACACAGATTCCTACTGGCTTTGAAAAGAAAACAGAAAAACCAGAAAATAATCCCAAAGGAAATAAGTAATATCTGCTTTTCCCAAGCTCTTACCTTTACCCATAAGTATGTAAAGAGTGATAATAGAAGACCACAACTTTAGTTGCGTGATATAAATTAAACAGCAAGACCTTAACCATTTTAATGGTTTATCTGATATGTACAAAAAAACCGTTAAAAGGGTTAAACATAAGTTTATTTCGCAGTATGCTTGGGAAAGAGTATAAAATTATTATAGCGATAAATTCGGATTTAGTATAAGTGCAGAAGTGGCGGAATTGGCAGACGCGCAAGACTAAGGATCTTGTAGGCATTGTTGTCTGTAGGGGTTCAAGTCCCCTCTTCTGCACCATTTTTTAAAATTTGAATTCTTCATACATAATATTTAATAAATCAGTATAATGTAATCTAAACTTCAAAGAGGTACAATATGCTATTAAAAAAAATCTTAATGGCTGAGATATTATTGATAGTCAGTTTCTTTCCTATTTTCCTGAATGCAGATACAGTGGATTCAACTTCTACATCACCTCAATTTGGAATGAACGGATTAGTAGGAACATTGATGATTGATGGTATAACTTATTCTCAATTAAGATTGATGCCAGAAGTTTCTATTTGGAAGTTTGGTGTAGGATTAGACTTAAATATCTTGATTGATGGCGATGGAAATATTCGTGAAAATGATTGGGATGACACTGAGGATTATGTAAGTAAGATATATTATATTCGCTATGGACATAAAGGAGAGCCATTTTATGCTAAAATTGGCAGTTTCCATCGTGTCAAATTCGCAAATGGACTAATAATGAACAATTATACTAATATGCTTCTATATCCTGATTATAAGCAAATCGGATTGGAAGTTGATGTTACAACACCTATTTATGGATTGGGTGTGGAAACTTTTACATCTAATATCTATCGTAATGAAATTTTAGCAGGTAGAATTCATGCTATGCCTCTATCATTTTTGGAAATCCCAATTTTGAAAGATTTAGAGATTGGCGCAACAATAGCCACAGACCGCAATCAATATGGTGGATTTGATGATAATGATGGTGATAATTATCCAGACCAATTTGATGGCTTTCCAGATGACAAAACAAAATGGGCTGATACTGATGGCGATGGCATTCCTGATTATGATTTAGATAAAGATAATAATAGGATATACATTGACTCTGATGCTGATAATGACGGGTTAGTGGACTCTTCTTATGCTTATCAAAATTATGGAAATTTTATTGCTGATAGTTTAGACAATTTAGGTTTAATAGATCATAATGTAAATTATAAAAAGTATTTCTCTATTGACAAAAAAGATGATGTATTGGTTTATGGTGCTGATTATCGTTTGCCTTTAATAACTGGTAAAGCATTTTCATTAGGGCATTATGCAGAGATTGCAAAAATACAAGATCACAGTTATGGGTTTATTTTCCCAGGTTTTTATTCCAAGTTCTTAATATTTGATATGAATTTGGAGTTTAGATATTATAATCCGAATTTTGAGCCGAACTATTTTGACTATCTTTATGACCAGCAAAGGAGTACAATATCAGGAGATTCTATTATTACAAAAGAGGAGACAGTCATAAAGAATAATAAAGCTACTGGTTGGTATGGAGCAATAACTTCTCATATCTTTAACTTTGTTGATTTAACCATTGCTTATGAAAATATGCATGGCACTGATTATGAAAAAGGTAAGTCAATTTATGGCACATTGGTAGTTCAGAAAACATTAGTTCCAAAAATTAGTGTAGCAGAAGCACATTATTCACAGAGAAGAGTAAAGAAATTCACGCATCGGAAAACACCTAATTCGGTAATTACTGCTAAATTAGGATACAATCTTTCTGATACATCCATATTAGTTGCAAACTATAAAGAACGATATGAGGACTTAAATGGTGATGGAAGAATTGCAGGAGAAGATGAGACCATAAAGTCATTTGGCTTTGGTATTGAGTTCAGATTTTGATATAAATATAATCACTATATTGCGTCATTATTATAAAGTTGATTTATAGCTGATGATTAGTTATGTATTATTTTCCTACATTTTTTTGTGTTTTTTGTGTAATTTTGTGGCTTCATAACATCAAAGATAAGAATGGAGGTGAAATTAAGTGGTAAGTGTAAAAGTCCAGAAGAATGAGTCATTTGATTCAGCATTCAGAAGATTTAAGAAGAAATGCCAGCGAGCAGGGATTCTTTCTGATATTCGTAAACATTCGCGCTATGAAAAACCTAGTGAAAAGCGGAAGCGTCTTATAAATGCCGCTATAAAGAAAAATAGAAGACAAACTAGAACATATAACATACCTTACAATAAATAGTAAAATTAAATAAAAGGGGAGTTTCAATTAGCCGCTCATTTGATATACTCCCTCTTTTATATTTCAGGATACAATGGGAACTATTGATATAATTTGTACTATCTTTATTATTTTGGTAGCTATTTTTGGTCTAAAAAAAGGGCTTGTAATGAGCATAATAGGTATATTCGGCTGGATAATAGGAATAATCATATCATTAGCTCTTGGACCATCAGTTTCCAATCTACTACAAGATCTCATAAAGATATCGTCAGACATTGCTAATATTATCGGATATATTATCGTGTTTGTCGTTGTATTAGCAATATTAGGCATACTCTGTTCACTAATTCATAAGAGTATACAATTTTTACACTTAGGTACAATTGACCATTTACTCGGTTTTATATTTGGCTGCATAAAAGCTTTAATAATAATTTTTGTAGTTGTATTTATCGTTAGATTGATGCCACTTTCTAAACAGATGGAAAATTATATTAATTCCTCTTATATAGTATCGTTTTCGGAAAAATTTGTCAATGCAATAATAGATAGGACTAATCTAAAGCAACCAATAGACAAAATGAAACATAAGCTTCCACTTAATAAAGATTACGACAGTGTAAACACAGAGACTGAGTCAATAAAAGAACGCTAAAGCGTGCTCTGAATAGCACTCATTACCAAGTCCAAGCTTGGTTATATCTATGGAGAATTTATGTGTTTAGGGATACCGTTTAAGATAGAGAAAATTGAAGGCAATTCTGCAATTGGTTCTGTTAGCGGAATTAAACGAGAAATTGATATTCGTATTTTAGATGATGTAAATATCAATGATTATGTATTAGTTCATGCTGGATTTGCTATTCAGAAAGTAGATGAATTTGAAGCAAAAGAAACATTAGATATATTAAGAGAATATGCAAAATCAGGATTTTAAGCATAATTCTAAATTAGCCCAAATACTTGCTCAATTAAGAGAACAAATTAAGCAGAAGTATAGTTTTATGGAGGTATGCGGCACTCATACTGTTTCCATATTGAAAAATGGTTTTAGGGATTATTTCAAGAATAAGATTGATTTTCTTAGCGGACCTGGCTGTCCAGTTTGTGTTACTGCACAAAGAGATATTGATAAAATAGTTTGCCTTGCCAAGCAGAATGTGATTATTGCAACTTTCGGCGATATGATAAAAGTCCCTGGCACAAAGTCATCATTGGAAAAAGAGCAAGCAAAAGGAGCAGATGTTAAAATAATTTACAATCCTTTACAATGTATTGATCTTGCAAGAAAATATAAAGACAAAAAAATTGTATTTATTGGCATTGGATTTGAAACTACAGCTCCTGTAATCGCGGCTTTAGTTCAAGATGCTTATCAAAAGAACATAAGAAACCTCTTTATTTTACCGTTGTTAAAAACAATTCCTCAAGCAATCAACTTTTTATTACAATCTCCAAAAGTGAACATCAATGGCTTTTTATTACCAGGACATGTAAGTGTAATAATTGGAGAAAATCCTTATAAATTCATCAATAGTAAATATCAATTAGCTTGTGCAATTGCTGGTTTTGAGCCATTAGACATTGCTTTGGCAATTAAAAGTTTATTATCTCAAATAAAAGATGGGAATCCAAAAATAGATAATGTTTATCGCAGAGTTGTAAAAAAGGAAGGAAATCCCAAAGCAAAGGTCTTAATCTTCAAGACCTTCCAAAAATGTGATACATATTGGCGTGGGCTCGGAATAATTCCTCATAGCGGATTAAAACTGCTTGATAAATATGCTGATTTTGATGCTGACAAAAATTTCTCATTAGAATTTGAAATAGAAGAGAAGGCGACAGGATGTATCTGTGGCGATATTCTGGCTGGAATAAAAAGTCCATTGGACTGTAAATTATTTGGGACAAAATGTACTCCTGATAATCCGATAGGTCCTTGTATGGTCTCTATTGAGGGTGCTTGTTCTGCCTTTTATAAATACGGTTTGACAAGCATCAATAAATAAATATTTTAATTCGTGAATTCGTGGCTTTATGAATGTAGTCCAACAATTATACAATGGGAAATAATAACAGACAGAAATTCAACTCGGGTCCTTTGAACTCGACTCAGATTTCTCGGGGTTTCTTGGATGGAAGTGTAAAATGGAAACGAAAGATTTAACCAAAGAAAAAATATTATCCATTTTAAGAGAAAGAAAAGACATTTTGGAAAAATATAAAGTTAAAAGAATTGGATTATTTGGTTCTTATGCAAATAACAAAGCAGATAAAGATAGCGATATTGACCTAATCATTGATTTTGAGCTTTCATCATTCGGGAAAAATTTTGATGGTCTATTTGAAATTTATATGGAATTGTCTTCCTTTCTTGAAAATTTATTTGGAAAACCTGTTGATATTCTTACTCCAGCCAGCATTGAAGGAATAAGGATCAAAG
>QMNM01000135.1 GCA_003647765.1 Candidatus Cloacimonadota bacterium | reverse complement strand
GGAAAGATATATGATAAAATTGTTATTCCTAAGGCAGTCAAATATGAATTACTGTCTGGAGGGAAAATAAATGTATAAGATAAATATAGAACTTTGTGATATTTGTTGTAGTTGTTCAGCTGTGTGTCCAACAGACGCAATCTTTTATACTGAATTCTATGCTAAAATTGAACAATCTAAATGCATTGATTGTGGAAAATGTGCTATACTTTGTCCTGTTTCTGCTATTGAGACGGAGGAGGCAACAAGTGCTAATTAAGGAGTTTTATGATGTTATTGTAATTGGTGGTGGTCCGGCTGGGACCATGAGTGCAAAGACAGTAGCAGAAAATGGTATTGATGTCCTATTATTAGAGCGAGATAGAGAGATTGGCATTCCAGTGCGTTGTGCAGAAGGAGTAGCAATATCTGCGATTGACCAGTTCTTCCCTCTTGAAAAAAGATGGATTGCTACTGAGATCTATGGCACTTGCCTTTACAGTCCAGATGGCAATAGAGCTTATATCAGCGAAAAAGCAATTGGTAGAGGCCTAGTGCTGGAACGACGACTGTTTGACTCTGCTATTGCTGAATATGCAGCTAAAAAAGGAGCAAAAATATTAACAAAAGCAAATGCTATCGGACTAGTTAAAGAAAATGGCAAAATTTGTGGAGTTGTCTTTACTTTGATGAATGTTAAATACAAGGTAAGATGTAATATTGTTATTGGTGCTGATGGAATTGAATCACGAGTAGGACGTTGGGCAGGATTAGATACGAGGCTTTCACTGAACAATATTGAATCCTCAGCTCAATATGTATTGACTGACATTGATGTTGATAGCCATTCTTGTCATTTTTATTTTGGTAATGAAATAGCCCCAGGTGGTTATGCTTGGATTTTCCCAAAAGGTAGAAACATAGCAAATATAGGTATAGGTGTTTCTGCTGAGAGATTACATAATAATGCAAAATATTATTTAGATAAATTTGTCCAAGAAAAATTTCCAAATGCTTCTATTATTGCCTTTATTGCTGGTGCTGTGCCAACTTCTGGAACTTTGCCAAAAATCACTAGTGATAATGTAATGTTAATAGGTGATGCGGCACGGCAAGTAAATCCTGTAACAGGCGGAGGCATAGCAAGCGCAATAATATCTGGACAGATTGCTGGAAAAATAGCAGCCCAATCTATAAAATCTAATAATTGCTCTAATAACTTCCTCAACAAATACCATAAACAATGGATGAAAATAAGAGGTAATAGATTAAAGATATTACATAAATTAAAAGAAAGTTTCTTTACACTAACAGATAAACAATTCTGTGAAATTTGCAGAATTGCTAATCAGGTAGATGAGGATAAGCTAAATTTATTTCAGTTATTTAAAATAGCTGTCAAAGGAAATCCTAAATTACTTGCCGAATTAGTAAAAGCGTATTTAACATAAATTATGATAAAGAGTGAATTATATCGGAAAATATTTCATGTTTTTTCTATAGTAATTCCGATAATATATTACTTTTTTCTCCATTCAAGGAAAATAGCACTTATTATTTTATTGCCTATAGCACTTATTTCAATTATAGTAGATATAATCAGAATTGAACATCCGACTGTAAGAAAGATTTTTTATCGTATTTTTGGTGTGATGTTAAGGAATAAAGAGATAAGCAAATTAACAGGAGCATCTTATCTGCTTACCTCTTCTGTAATTTGTATTGCGGTTTTTCCGATAGAGATAACTTTTTTGACGTTATCATTCTTGTCTATAGGGGATACTTTTGCCTCTTTGGTAGGAATTCCATTTGGGAAAAGAGAAGTGGTAAAATATAACAAAACTATTGAAGGTGGATTAGCATGTTTTTTAAGCAATTTCGTGTTTGGTATTATAAGTTATTATCTCATTTTCAGCAAAGCTCCTAGTGAATTGTACTTAAAGATTGGCCAATTATATTTAGTGATGATTTTTACAGGAGCAGTTTCTTCTGCTATAGCAGAATTTATAAACATTCCAATAAATGACAATATCAGAATCCCTCTTTTTTCTGGAATAGTAATGTCATTAACATTTATGCTTATTCCATAGCGCGATAAACCGCAAAGAACGCAAAGAAGACGCAAACTCCGCTGTTAAATTTTTGCAAAAACACAAAATTCTAATTCGTAATTCCATAGAAACTAATTATAGATGTTGTATGCTAATATTACTTTGTCAGATTATAAAAGCGGATGGATTTACACCGTCGCAACTAAATAGGAGGAATTACAATGAAAGTAATAAAAACAATTTGCACTATGCTGATGTTTTTATTAAGTATGCAATTATTGGCAAATGAAAAGATTGCTAAACAAGAGAGAGAAATATTAGGATTGAAAATAATTGGATTTACTGATGAGTCTGCTTTGGAAAAAGAAGGTGCAAAATTAGGCGATATTTTGCTTAAATATGATGGTAAAAAATTAAAATCCATTAAACATTTACAGAAGCTAAAACAGGAAGTAACAAAAGAAAAAGTAAAGATACTTTTAAAAAGAGATAAAGTAAAGATTGCTCTTAAAGTCCCTGCTGGTGAATTAGGCGCTTATTTCCAGCCGATTGCTAAACCTCACAAAATTGATAAGAATGCCAAAATTATTAAAGGAATTGGCAAACTTGGCTTTGATATGGGAATTGATAATTCCTTTATCGCATGTGTATGGAGGATTGACGAAAAATTTGGTTCAGGAATAAGTTATGAAGATATGATTGGACTTTCTGGCTATGCGTTTCGGACACAATTTCATAAGGATTGGTGCCCAAGTTCTCCTGATGCTACTTGTGGAAAAGATGTTGGTGGTCAACTTTTAGAGAAGTTGGGATATAAGTATGAATATTATCTGCTTCAAAATCCCGAGATTAGAGATGAAGAATCTAAAGAAAGAATGCGAGAAAAGGAAGAAATCAAGACAATAATAATGAAATCTATTGATAATGGCTGGCCTGTAATTGCTCTTGATTTAATTGAAATTCCTGAATGGGGTATAATTACTGGCTATCAAAAACATGGACAAGAATTGTTCTGCCGCACTTACTTTGATATGACTGAAGATTATGAAATTGCTCAGAAATTCCCATGGGTTATATGTGTAATCAATGGAAAAAAGAAAGATACTGAATTAACTGAAGCTTATGAAAATCTTATCTATTTCGCTAAAGACCTTTATGATACTGAAAAAGCAGATGGTTACTATTTAGGATTATCTGCAATAACATACTGGATGGAGAAGCTAGATAATAAAAAATTCTTTGCTGAACTTGATGATGAGAAATTTAGTCAAGTCAATCTCGCTAATACCTGGACTATTAAATCTTTATCTGAAGCCAGGAGAATTGGTAGCGAATTCATAGAAAGGCATAGCAAAGAATTGGGTATTGATAAAAGTATTGCTGAGAATATGGTAAATATTTATAAGCGGGAATCAGAAATACTTTCAAATTTGATAGATGAAGGAGATATAGGAGCTTACTTTATACAGGATAAAGAGCAATGGACTGATGAAATGCGTGAAAAACAGATAGAAGCATTGAAAGCATTTTATGGGTTAGAGCAGGAATTCTACTCCATCTTATCTGAAAAAGTAAAATAATGAGATTTGGACTTAATATATTTTAATAATCCACCATTAGCAAGAATATCTTGCATTTGCTTTGGTAATGATGGAAACTTATATTTCTTATTTCCAATGCTTATTTCACCTTTTATTTCATCAATTTGGACTTCTTCGCCTTGATTATATTCCTCAACTGCCTTTGGTGATTCAATCAAAAGTAAGCCCTGATTAGTAGAACTACGATAAAAAATTCTGGCAAATGATTTTGCAATAATTGCCCGTACTCCACAATATTTCAGTCCAACAGCTGGCTGCTCACGAGAAGAACCACAGCCAAAATTTCTCCCAGCCATTACTATGTCGCCAGGCTTAACTCTGTTGGAAAACTCAGGGTCTAAATCTTCAAATAAATGCTGTTTGATAAATTCTGGGTCTGATGATTCATAAGTGTATTTACCAGGAAACATTAAATCTGTGTTTATATTGTCCTGATTATAATAGAACACCTTCATTTCTCGCTCCTTTTTATATTAAATCATAGATATACAAATATATCTACAAAAATTTCACATCTGTGTAATTTTAACTAAATCTTCAATCTTTGTTCCTATCGTCAGTCAATCATTACGCATTACGCCCTACGCTTTACGCCCTACGCTTTACGCCCTACGCATTACGCCTTGTTTTCTGTGGCATAATTCTTTCTCTGTGTCCTGTGTGTCTCTGTGGTGAATTTACGCTTTTTAACTCACTTCAATATCCCTTTAGTTATCATACTCTTGTAATTTTCCTTTTCACAAGTAAGAAAATCACTGACAACTTGATACATTTTCCAAACAATATCTGTATACACAGGATTTGTAGCAATATCTCCAACCTGTTTACGCAAAACAAAAATATTATCAATAGAAGCAAAATTGAGATTCGGTTTAAAATCATTATTAGAAGTTTCACATACAATTATATATAAACAATTTGGAAATAAATTTTTTATCTCTTTGGTAACTACAATACTTTGTGATAAAATGTTATTAGTTAAAACTTGATATGGTGCGATAATGACAACTGGGACAAAAATTTTTTCTTTGCACCAGACCATATTTTCTTCTGCTTTATATTGTAATTCATAGTTAGTCCCAATGAGCAGATTTTCATCTGTGTAAATAAAATGCAAAATCTTCTCTTGTCCAATACCTATCACCTGATTGTATTCAATACTAATCTTTACAAGTGGATTTCTATAACCTAAAATTAAACTTCCATTTTTTATAAAAGTTATATCTTTAAATACATAATAGCAAAATTCAGTAAGCACAGTTTTGAAAATAGGATGATTCATAGAAAAACCATCTCTGTTGTGTTTATTTTTACGAATATACTTTTCATTAAAAATAGTTTTGTAATACTCATTATATAAATCAACTTTCTGTTTAATATCATCTTTACTATTATTTTTAATTGCTAAATTACCTCTATTCCACTTTTTATATTGGATATTGATTTCGTTCAGATATAGTCGTATTTTCCCTTCTTTTGTTTTGTTTAGCAAATCTTCAATTATACTACCATGTACAAATTTATTCATTTTATACCTTTATTACAAGTATTTAGATTATCAAATTTTAGCCATAAAATTATATGAATACGAACACTATTATAGTTAACTATCTATAAAAAATTAACTTGTTATAATGCAATATTGTTGTGTCAGTTCTTTCGTTTAAGCGAGCTAGGTTGATGTAGCCCAGTGGATAATTTTAATAT
>QMNM01000134.1 GCA_003647765.1 Candidatus Cloacimonadota bacterium | reverse complement strand
TCTACTAATCTCCATCCTCTTCTATGAATACTGTCATTATCTACTGGATAAATCCTTTTGAATACCGCATATCTTTCTCCCTTATCTGTGAAATCCTTTTTGAAATGAAGAATCGTATCAGTATCAGGTGCAAAGAGATGTAATATTCCATTATGCGTTCCTATCCATGTAACATAGGCAGAGTCCCCAACTATATCAATTGTAATATTTATACTTGGATAAGCATGGAGTTCCCTATACCAGAAACAGGTATTGATATAAGAGGACTTTCCGTATTTACCACCTGTTGTATCCTCTTCTCCATAATGAGTTTGAATATTGAAATATGACGAATTCTCTTCCATAAGCATATTAATAGCTTCTTTATCAGTTTTAGGATATGTATCCGGCTCTGTACTATTCTCACTGCAACCCCATAATACTAATCCAAGAACACATACCAAGAATCCTGCGTTTTTTAGAAACTGTTTCATTTGAATCTCCTTTCTTATATTATTTACTCACACTTTAATCTTACACGATATTTTGAAAAAACTTGCGACATTTCCACAAATTCTTTTATAATTTTCCTATCTGATTGAATAAAGATTTATAAAGAACTTTGTGTCTTTGTATCTCTGTGGTAAAAATTTTATCTGATTGAATAAGAATTTCCTGTGCTTAATCTTGATATATATCCTTCAAAAATTATATTTGACAATAAATCACTATTTAAATCTTATAAACAAAATAACAATTACAATTAAATTCCTCAGAATGGAGTAAAAACTATGGAAAAAATGATTGCTTATTGTGGAATAGTGTGTACAGATTGTCCTGCTTACATTGCTACAAAAACCAATAGTGAAGTTAAAGCACAAGAAACAGCAAATATGTGGTCAAACCAATTTGGTGTCAAGTTTGTAATTGATGATGTATGGTGTGATGGCTGTTTAGTTGAAGGAAGAAAATGCTCACATTGTGCTGATTGTAAAATCCGTAGTTGTGCTATATCAAAGGAACTAGAGAATTGTGCATATTGTGATGACTATCCTTGTAACAAACTTGATAAATTTCTCAACTTTGTCCCTAATGCAAAGAAGACCCTTGAAAAAATTAGAAGCAGATTGCACCACTAAAAAAACTAATAGAGCCTATACGCTGACTCAGAAAAAGCATCCTAAAAAATAATATTCAAATTACTTTTACTTTGTCAGATAACAAAAGTGCGAGTATTGATGTGTCTGGACGCGCTAAGGATCAGAAATTAAATACCTTTTATATTTATTGATCCTAACACCATTTGTACCCCATTAGATAATTAAAATTTAACAAAAAACAGTGCCTCAACCTAAATATCTAACGGGGTGAATGATGTGTTATTTAGTACGATACAGGATTATAAATCCTGTAAGATCAAGCCAGGATAATTATACAAACTCTGATAATATCTCATCAGAAACAAAATATGCCTTTCTTGCCAATCTTAAAAAATTATCTTCTATAATAAGTAAATTCTCTTTTTGATATTTTCTCAAAACATCTTTATATTCCTCTTGAATGTTAAAATTATACTGTTTTTTGAATTCTGCCATATTTATCCCTTTTATCAATCTTAATCCAAGAAAAATTCTGTCAGTGATATATTCTCTTTGTGCAATTTTGTTTTCAAACTCTCTTGGCTTCTTTTGATTCTGGATATACAAAATATATTGATGAATATCGCTAAAATTCGCCCATCTTTTGTTTTGATAAAAAGAATGTGCAGATGCGCCGAATCCAATATATTCTTTGCCTTCCCAACAAGCAACATTATGTTTGGCACTAAATCCAGGTTTGGAAAAATTTGATAATTCATATTGCTGATAACTGCTTGATTCAAGTAAAGAAAGCCCTAAATAGTACATCTTTCTCTGTTGAGATGCAGAAGGCAGATGTAATTCATTTCTTTTATCATAAAATGGAGTGCCTTTTTCTATGGAAAGGCAATAAGTGGATATATGTTTGGGCTTCAGCTCAATTGCTTTTTTTAATGAATTAACCCATTTGTCTGTGGTCTGCTCCGGAATCCCATAGATTAAGTCAAAAGAGATATTATCAGTAGTATTTTTTATTATACTTTCATAGGCAGAATATACATGTTTAGCTTTATGCAATCTACCTAATACAAATAATTCATCATTATTAAATGACTGCACACCTAAACTTACCCGGTTTATCCCCAATATATGCCAATCCTTTGTCTTTTGTGCAGAGACAGTTTTAGGATTTGCTTCAATAGTAAGCTCGCAATTTTCATTTATATAGAATTTTTCCGAAATTAGTGCAAAAATAGGATAAAGCTGAGCCAGCTCTAATAAAGAAGGAGTTCCACCTCCTAAATACATGGAACTTACATAATAATCAGATGATCCTGTAAATGATGAAATTTCTTTGGATATAGAGCTAATGTATCTTTCAACTAATTCTGTTTTATATTGTACAGAGTAGAAATTGCAGTAATTACATTTTCGGATACAAAAAGGGATATGTATATAAATGCCGAGTTCTTTCATTGGAAATCATTTGTTTGATTTTATGGTATGCATAAAACATATATTAAACTGATGAATACTGATTTTATAATGGACAAATCTCAAACTATTTTAAATATTCTATCCCAGCGAACACGATGTAGCCATTTGGGCCAGCCAGACCAGTAAATTATAATAGGAATTCCTTGAAGATACTTTTTATGCAGGAATCCCCAAAACCGACTATCACTGCTATTATCCCGATTATCTCCCATTACAAAATAACAATCCTTTGGCACAACAACAGGCCCAAAGTTATCACGACTACCCACAAATTTGCCATTAATATAACGATTACCATATTTATAAGGAATGACACGAGGGTCAAAATGATGAGCATATTTTTCTTCTAATGGTTTGCCATTTATAAAGACCTTCTTATTAACAACTTTTACAGTATCTCCTGGCATACCAATCACTCTTTTTATAAAGTCACGCCTTGTATAGTACTTAAAGAAAAAATTTTCGTTATTCCAGTAAATTGGGCCAAAAATTTTGCTATACTTCTTTGTAGGTTGAGGACGAGCAGGATCACCCGGATATTTGAATATAATAACCTCTTGCCGTTGTGGCTCACGAAATCGGAAAATAAATTTATTAGCTATGAGAAAATCCCCAGGTAAAAATGTATTTTCCATTGAACCAGTTGGAATCTTAAAGGTTTGAATCACAAAAGTTCTAAGAATTAGAGCTGCAATTCCAGCAAAAATAATTGCTTCAACCCACTCTCTTAATAATGATTTCTTCCTTTTCCCTTTTCCCTTTTCCCTTTTCCCTATCTTTTTCTTATGCATATCTTTCCTTTCTTATCAGCAACTTACTAAATATCAGTCCATTTCATTTTTTTAGAATTAAATCCGAATAAATAACTATGTTTCCGGACTCATCGCAAAGAACTCAAATTTATAAATTGAAATTAAAAAAGTTTGCGTAAGTCAGTCCAGTTTGTATAAGTTCACATTTGCATATTTCTTAAAAATAAAACATTTTTGTGCCTTATGTTTTTGCGACTGAATGATTATGCTTATCTTTTTTTAGTATCAACATGAAAAATCCTATAATCGTAGGGACTAATATATTGATTGTAAATAGCAATAAAGAAGCACTTGCAGCATCTCCCCTGGAAATTCCAATATTTTTTAAGAAGAATATAGATAAAAGCTCTCTTGTGCCAAGTCCACTAAGAGTAATCGGAATGGAATTAAAAAACATAATCAATGAAATATAAAACATTGTTGGCAAAAACTCCACCACTTTAAAACCATGGATAACTAAAAAAAATTGCAAAAAATAAGTCAAAGAAAATAATAATGAAATTAAAATAATTCTGATAGTACTTACCTTACATAAGATATGATAAAATTTATTGATAACTGGCGTTCTTTTTAATATTATTCTACCTTCTATTAAAATAGTAGATAACAACACAGTAAGTATTAAGTAATAATAACTTTTATAAATAGTAAGAGCAAGCGAACCTAAAAGAATTATAGTTCCAAATGCATATATTTTCTCTTGCATTGCTAAAATTATTAGTTCTTTCCTCTTATTGTCATCAATATGAAATGCCCTTCCCAACTCTCCTAATCTTGCAGGAGTAAATATGCCATAGAAATAACTATATAATACTGATTGAAGAATTTTTATCCATCTGACATTATCAACCTCTTGTTTTACTAAATAATGCCATCGCACACATTGAATAAAAAAATTAATTGGCAAAAGTAATAACGCAAAAACTATCCAAAAATAATTTGCATTATGAAATGCTTCGTATATCTCAATTGGCTTTACAAAGTATAATAACAGTATGATAAATAGAATTGTTAAGACAATTTTGGCAACAAACCTGATACTTCTTCCCATTTTTTTTAGCCACAAAACTACACAAAATTATACAAAAAATGTTCTATTTTTCATTCACTCATTCACTCATTCACTCATCTATTCATTACCAAGACCCATCTTGGTAATGTATAATGTTTTCAGCTAATTCTGCGATCACTTCTGGATATAATCTATGTTCAATTTTCAGGACTTTTTCAGCAATTTCTTCTGGTGAATTAAGTCCTTTTATACATACTTTTTCCTGTTTGATAATTTTGCCTGTATCATATTCTGCATTAACATAATGCACACTTACACCAGAATAATCATCTTTCGCATCAAATACTGCCTTATGAACTCTCATTCCATACATTCCTTTGCCACCATATTTTGGCAATAATGCTGGATGAATGTTGATAATACGCTTTTTGTGCTTATACACAAAATCAGAGGATAATTTACGCATAAATCCAGCTAATACAATTAAATTAACTTTATGCTGTTCCAATAATATTTCCAATTTTTCTTCAAAAGACAGATGTTCCTTTTGTAGGTTTTTCTTATTTAACAGATAATATTTTATTCCTAATCGCTCTGCTCGCTTGATAATAGGAGCATTCGGATTAGTAATTACTAAAAATGAGATTTGAATGTTAAGATTATTATTTGAAATATACTCAGCGATTGCCTGAAAGTTTGAGCCACGACTTTTCCCAGAACTGAGGATTACGATTTTGAACATTTTAGTTTTGTCTTTCATTTTGATTTATACCAAAAAATTTTTAGCCACAAAATTACACGAAAAAACACAAAAAGACATCAGGTATTGAGTTTCTTTAGCCACGAAGAACACTAAACACAAATAATTTTTTTATTCCATTAAAAGCCACGAAGAACACTAAGGAACACAGATAATTTTTTATCACATTAAAATCACAGAAAAACACAAAAATATACTTTGTGCATTAGTGCCTTTGTGGC
>QMNM01000133.1 GCA_003647765.1 Candidatus Cloacimonadota bacterium | reverse complement strand
TCTACTGCAAGAGAGGTTCTCTCCTACGGAGGTAGAGGGAGTGGTAAGTCCGCTTCTTTGATGGCAGCACCGTTATACTACATACACGAACCAGATTTCGTTTGTGTTATCATCAGAAAGAACTCAATTGACCTTAAATCATTCTTAGATGAAGCTACACCATTCTATGAACAATTTGGTGGCAAAGCTTTTGGTAAACCAAGGGAATTTAGATTTCCAAGTGGTGCTAAAATATATTCATCTCACTTAGATGGTGAAAAGGGATTTGAAAAGATTAGGGGTTTTAATGCTTCTATGATACTTCTTGAAGAAGCTTCACAAATCGAGGCAGAACACCTATATCTAAAGGTGCTTTCATCGCTTCGTTCAACAAATACAAATATAACCCCACAAATATTCATTACAACAAATACAGATGGTCCAGGAGCTAAATGGATTTACAGAAGATTTGTTGAAAATCAAAAACAAGGTGTAGAGTTTAATGTGAAAGGTTCAACAAGAATATCACATTTTAGTAACATATATGACAATCCATTCTTAATGAAAGATAAAGAATATGTGGCATATTTAGAAAGTCTTGAAGGCGAACTTAAAGAGCAATGGCTCAATGGAAAGTTTGTGTTTGGGGCAAAGGAAGGGGCAGTGTTTGCAAATCAATTAAAACCGTATGAACATAATGTTAAAGAGTTTGAGATAGATATTAATTATCCAGTTAATACAGTATGGGATATAGGTGGTTCTGGACAGAACGGTGATGATACAACAATCATCTTTTATCAGAACATTCACGAAGTAACATATATAGTTCATTCTTATAGTAATAACGGAGAAACACTTCATTATTACATTAACTACTTGAATACTTGGAAATCAGCTAATTATATTCAGTATGGTGACCATTGGATGCCACATGATATGAATACAGGTGAGTTTGTTGGTGGTAATAGAGTGATAGCAATGAGAAAGTTAGGTTATTATCCTAAACTAACTCCAAAGTTATCTATTGCAGAGGGTATTCAGAAAGCAAGAATGATGATTCCTTATCTAAGGTTTAGAAAAGGACATACAGAGGATTTAGTTGAAGCACTACAATCATACCATTACAAGTTTGACGATGTAAAAGGTGTTTTAAGTACTAAACCAGAACACGATAGAAGCTCACATTATGCCGATGCATTTAGATATATGGGTGTGTCATTTAGACAGAGGCAGATTGATGGAATCAACTCCGGAACAACCATAATAAACAACGATTGGAGTCCAATTTGATATACAATTCAGAAAACAAAATAAGCGACCTTAAATACCATATTATTAAGGACTTTAAGGAGCTTATTCCAGATATAGAAAAAGATATAGAAGCAACATCAGAGTTTAACCCAGTATTTAATACTTGGATTGAAGAGGGTAGATTATTAGGATATATGGGAGTTGTTAGAACCGATGAATATATCTTTTGTTCTTATACTAAAGTATTCAATAGGAAGATATATAAGATGATGTATGCGTTCTTCAAAGACCTTTACAAAGAAGCCGAGTGTTCTGATAGAGCATTGCTAACAGATGGAACTAATTTTGCCCATTGTAAGAATCATGTTACCCCATATAAAGATACTGCATTATTCCAATGGAAATTATAAATAACATATAAATAACTTAAACTTTAAGGATTTAATATGACAGGATTAGCAATTGCGAGTTTAATTGGAACAACAGCCTCAGTAGGGTCATCAATTTATCAAGCAGACAAACAAAAAGATGCAGCGAAAGATGCAGCGGCATTACAAGAGAAAGAATTAAACAAAGCAAAGCAGACAGCAACTATTGGTGCTGCTCAACAAGCAACAGTTTCTTATAAACAAGAACAAGCTGCGAAAAGAGAGAAAGCTCAAAATACAGCGAAAATAACAGCGAGAAAGAATGCCCCAGGTAAAAGTTCTTTACTTACAGGTACAGAAGCTGGTAGTTTTCAAACAATTAAATAAGGATTTATTATGTTCATAACATACAATTATCTTCAAATAAGATGTAAAGAATGTGATGTAGTGTCACATTTTGAATGCGGTAAGGAATACAAATCAATTGAATGTCCTATATGCAACCCAGTAAAAAAACTAAAGGAAAAAACCAATGGCAAGTCAAGAAAAGTTAGCACAAAAAACACTAAAGAGGTATAACAAAGCTAAAGAAGAAGCTACTCTATGGAGAAGTTCTTTAGAAGAAGTATATCAATATGTTATACCAAATAGAGATTTATTCAGCACATACGGTCCAGGTCAAAAGAAAGACCAATTAGTATTTGATAGTTCTCCATTAATCGCAACAAATAAGTATGTGAGTAGATTACAGAACCTATTAGTAAGACCTTGGACTGAATGGTTCACATTAACTGCTGGAACTGAAATTAAAGAAGAAGAGAAAGAACAGATTAATGATTATCTACAAAAAGCAACAGATGTTGTTATGGATGCAATCAATCATAGTAATTTTAGTACTCAAATTGCAGAAGCATTTACGGACTTAGCAGTAAGTACTGGTGTAATTATGGTAAATGAGGATAATAACCCACATTCAGACAGTGATATTATATTCAAGACTATACCATTATCTCATGTAGCATTAGAAAACTCATCAACAGGTGATGTAAAGACTGTATATAGAGAGTTCCAAATACCATTAAATCAGATTACAGCTACTTGGAACAAAGCTAAATTAACTCCAGAGATGAATGACATTTATGAAGAAAATCCAACAGCTTTACAAACAATTATTGAGTGTACTATTTACAGAGAAGAAGATTATAAGTTTGACTTTGTATTGTTGACTCCGACTGGTAAAATTCTATTATCTGAAACAATTGATGACAGTCCGTTTATCGTATTTAGAGAGAATGTTGTAAGTGGTGAATCATTTGGTAGAGGTAGATTAATGTCACTAATAAGTGATATTAAAACACTTAATAAAACAGTTGAATTAGGTCTTAAAGCAGCTTCATTAGCAATTAGTGGTGTATTTACAGCAGTAGATGATGGTATTATTAATGTTAAGAATATTAGATTACAGCCTGGTGCAGTTATTCCAGTTGGGTCAAATTCATCAACAAATCCATCATTAGCACCATTACAATCACCGGCTAACTTTCAGATTGAACAGATGTTAGTTCAAGAGATTAGAACAAGAATTAATGAGTATATGTTAGTTGAACCATTTGGTGATATTAATGATACTTCTGTTAGAACAGCTACTGAGATGAATATGAGACAAAATGATTTCATTCAAACTTCGGTATCTTCTTTTAGTAGATTACAAACAGAGTTGTTATCAAAAATAGTTAATAAGGTAATTGCTATATTAGTTAAGAAAGAGAAATTACCACCATTAACTATTGATGGTAAAGAAATCAAAGTTCAATATACTTCGCCAGTTGCTAAAATGCAAGGTTCTGAGGAAATACAAGAATGGCAACAATTTATGGAAATTATGCAGACTATTCCACCGGAAGTTGCTCAAACAGCAATTAAGTTTGATAAGATACCAGATTATATTGCTACTGCATTATCGTTAGACAAAACATTGTTAAGAACAACTGAAGAAAGAAAACAACTTACAGAGAAAAACATTGAGATGCAACAAATGGCTCAATCTAAACAAATGATGGATGCACAAAAATTAGGGGCTAATCAAGCTCCACAAGCTCCAGCAATTGGTCAAGGACAACAATAATGGATACAACTGATTTTGAGAAGCTTATATTTCAAACATTTTCAACAGAAGCAGGTTTAAGATTACTTGAAGCTCTTGAAAAGAGGTTTGTTTACACACAAATAGTTCAAGATGATGGTGAAACTCCATCTGCAATAAGACAAGGGAAGTCTGATATAGTTAGATTGATTAGACAAACAAATAATAAATTACTATTAAGTGAATAAATAATAGTATCTAAAAAAAAGGAAATAAAAATGGAAGAAACAGAAATCACAATGGACGAAACATCAGAGGAAACAATATCAACAGGTCAAGATGAGGATGCTGGATATATTGAATCAGATATTAACTCTAATACACAAGAAGTAAAAGATGACTTTGAAATCCCAACAGATGAAGAAGAAACTTTTGACTTTGAGAACATGACTGATGACCAATTAGATGCAGTTATCAAAGAATTAGATGATATAGATGAAGATGAAACTCCAGAAGATAAACCAGAGTTTGAATTACCAGATAAATTTAACAATGTTGATGATTTAGTTAAGTCATATAAGATGTTAGAGGGTAAGATAGGTAACTTCAAGGGTGCTCCAGAAGCTTATGAATTAAAGGGTCAAGATATGGATAGTCCATTAATTAGTGGATTAGCTGATACTGCAAGAGAACTTAATATGTCTAATGATGCTTTTGGTCAATTTGTTGAAAAATACAATGATGTTCAAGGTCAAATGGATGAGTTATACACCAGAGATGAAATGGCTGCATTAGGTAGTCATGGGGAAACACGGATTGCTAATATCAATCAATTCTTAGATAGTTCTATGAACCCACATCAAGCAGAGATATTAAGAGAAATGGCTACTTCGGCTGATTCAATTGGTGCTATTGAGAGTTTAATTCAAATGGCAAGACCGTCTACTCCAGCAACAACACAACAAGCTTCATTTTCAGCTCCATCAGACCAAGATATTCAAAAGATGATGTTTGCAACTGATGATTACGGTAATCTTAAAATGGAAACTGATAGTCAATATGCAACAAAAGTAAATGAATTAATGAACAATACTTGGGGTTAATATAATTTTTATTAATTTTAAGTATAAATAAAAATAACAATGGACAATCTTAGGACCCATTATTTAATTAAATAATGAATAGACCCCAAATGGGATAATCTGCTCGAGATGGAAATCTATACATTCAAAAAAACAAAATAAACCGGGGAAACCCAAAAGGAAAATAATATGTCAAAGACATTAAGTTCAGTAGCAGCAAAAATCTATGATAGTGCAGTAAAACAAGCATATCAAGATTCTCAAAAACTAAGAGGTACTTGTTATGTTAAAACAGCAAAACAAGCTAACGAAATTAAATTTAGAAATATTGGTAAAGGTTTAGCAACAGAAGCAATCGCTCCTTCAGCAGATGTAACACCAATGAATGTTGAACATTCTTTAGTTCCATGTCCTTTAACAAATTGGAGAGCAGCGGAATATACAGATTTATTCAACAACGCAGATGTTAACTTTTCAGAAGTTAATGAATTAGCTCAAGTAATTGCAAAAGCACTTGGTAGAAGAAGTGACCAGTTAATCTTAGATGCATTAGCAGCTACAACTACAACAGCAGTTGGTGCAACAGGTACAGCTTTAACAACTGAAACTATTTTAGCAGCTAAAAGAG
>QMNM01000132.1 GCA_003647765.1 Candidatus Cloacimonadota bacterium | reverse complement strand
AATGTAGCCACGAAGTTCACGAAGTATTTACCACAGAGACACAGAGAACACAGAGAATATTTTTAATTTCTTTTAATATTCCTGAGTCCATTCTAAAAACCTCTATAACTGGTGCAGTGTAAAGTAAATCAGGGAATCAAAAAAAGTATTATCTATCAAAATTAACTTTACACTATATTAGAAGGAGAACAGAGCCCAGACACTTATATAAAATTATTTAGAAATCAACGCGATAAAATTAGTATTAGAATTAATTAATCCTGTCTATTCTTTTTCAACCAGCACAAGTCGTTATAATTCATATATAGACATAGTTAGAAGATAATAAACGACAATGAAAATTTTTTATGAATGTATACCTTGCATATTGAATAGCTTTCTACATCTTGCAGAAAAGACAAATATTGGCGGTAATAGAAAAGAGCAAATTTTCCGCAACCTATTGATTTATCTTTCGCAAATGGATTATTCACAATCTCCGCCTGTTATGGGTAAAAAAATGCAGAAAATTATCCGTGAATTCTCTGGAATTGCAGACCCATATTATGAACTAAAAAAGGAATCTAATCTAAAAATGTTGGAGATTTATAACAAATTTAAATGTAAAATTCTATCTTCTTCCGACCAATTTTTAACAGCTCTTAAATTAGCTATTGCTGGCAATATTATTGATTTCGGTCCGAATCACAAAATAGATATTGAACAAACAATTGACAGAATATTATCTGAACCTTTGGCAATTGATCATTCAGAGAAATTGAAAGAAGATATTGCAAAAGCAAATTCCGTTCTTTATATTGGAGATAATGCAGGTGAAATTGTTATGGATAAATTGCTATTAGAGACCATTGCCCATCCAAATGTATATTTTGCTGTTCGTGAAAGTGCAGTATTGAACGATGCTACTAAAGAAGATGCGGAATTTGTAAAGATGCAAAATGTAGCAAAAGTAATTACCACTGGTGATAATGCTCCGGGAATAATCATTAAAGATGTTTCAGATGATTTTATGAAGGTTTATCAGAATGCTGATGTAATAATTTCAAAAGGACAGGGAAATTTTGAGGGATTATCACAAGAGGAAAAAAATATTTACTTTTTACTAATTGCCAAATGTAATATTATTGCTAATCATTTGGGTATTAGTAAAGGACAAGCAGTTGTTCTGTAAAGCAATACTTTAACGATATTTCAACCAATAATCAGGAGGAAAAAATGATTATCCTAACTGCAAGTGAGAGTGATGAGAACAGCAATCTTGACAACAGATTTGCTCGTTGTAAGTTTTTTGCTGTTTATGATGAAGAAAAAAATAGTTATAGCTTCTATGAAAATAATACTGAAAATGTAGCTCATGGTGCAGGACCTCAAGCAGTTCAAAAGATACTAAAATTAGGAAGCAATGTATTGATTACAGGTAATATTGGTCCCAAGGCTATGGATGTTTTACAATCAAGTAAAATATCTGTATTTCAGGGATTAGCTGAAAAAAGCATTAAAGAAAATATACAAGCTTACAAAGATGGATTGTTAGAACAAATCAATACTTCAATTAAAGGGACATATTCACCAAAAAATTATTAGAAGTAGTTTAATGAAAACAGCAGGATTGCGACTGTGTAAACACCGAGGCTTTACCCCGTGAAATAATTACTTTATCTCTACATCTTTGGTCTAATCTATTTTTATATTTCACGGGGTAAATCAATAAAAGAACGCTAAAGCGTCCTATTAGCCACAAAATTACACGAAAACACACAAAACCTTGTTAGCCACAAATAAATAGCCTTCTTTAGTAAAAAGTAAATATTTTAATTTGTGAATAATAATATTAGAACGCTTTTTTTGACTTAGAGAGTGGATTTACCCGTTTGCTTTTGTAAACTGACAAAGTAAAATTAAGTACTCAAATTGGATGGAAAATATTTAATTATCTATGAAAGAAGTAATTAAACCGATCTTACAGGATTTGTAATCCTGTACTTATGGCTGGACAAAAATGCATCGTTCAGTATGTCAGTTAAAAGGAGTGGCATTAACAGCATTATTGCTTAATGACTTTTTAGAGAGCTTGCTGAAATGACTAATCAGTTAAAAAGAAGGTGTCTAATGCGACTAAAAACATTTATTTTAGTTATAATTATTGTATTTGCATTGTTGTATTCTGTTTGGTGTTCAGCGTATAATCAGGATATTGAGGAACAAGACGATGTTTTGGTAATAGATGTCAAAGGCATAATAAATCCAATAATGTCCGACTATATTATAAAAAGTATAGATTCTGCACAACAGAATGATATGGATGTTGTCCTGTTGGAAATAGATACTCCTGGTGGGCTTTCAGAATCAATGCGAGATATTATTACTAAAATTATGAATGCTCCATTGCCTATTGTTGGTTTTGTTTATCCAGAAGGTGCTAGAGCAGCTTCTGCTGGTGCATTGATTATGCTATCCTGCGATGTAAATGCAATGGTGCCTATTTCTAATATCGGAGCTGCTCATCCTGTTAGTATTGGCAAAGATATGGACAAAACAATGGAAAAGAAGATAATGAATGATATGATTGCCTATATTGAAACAATAGCCAAAAAACGAGGACGAAATGTAGAAGTTTCTAAGAAAATGATTACTGAAAGCATTTCTTTATCCGCAGAACAGGCATACAAGGATTCTATAATTGATTATTTAGCAAATAATCGCGACGAACTCTTTACTAAAATAGATAGCACTGAAATCACAAAAGATAAGCATAGTTTCATATTTCATACAAAGAAACCGCAATATTATTTTAAGAAGATGAATTTCGTGCAGAAATTTCTATTTCACATTGCTAATCCTAATATTGCTTACATTCTTTTGATATTGGGTATCTATGGAATAATAATGGAATTTCGTACACCTGGAATAGGATTTGCTGGCGTATTTGGTGGTATTGCATTATTACTTGCTTTCCTTGCTTTATCTCATTTGCCAATAAATACAGCAGCTTTACTATTGATTATTGGAGGTGCAATTTTAATTCTATTAGAATCTATGGTGCCATCGTCTGGAATTTTAGGAGTAGGAGGAGTAGTTGCTATTTTGCTTGGCTCTTTAATGCTAATTCAGAGTAATGAACCTGCTTTTAGAATATCTATTTCTGTTATTATCGGTGTTGTCGTATTTACTGCTGGATTTTTCTTCTTATTAGCAACATTGGTATTCAAGGTGCAGAGGAAAAAAGTAACAACTGGTAGAGAAGGATTGATTGGTGAAATCGGATATGCTTTAACAGATTTAATTCCAGAAGGCAGAGTAAAAATCAGAGGCGAAGATTGGGGAGCAATAAGTTATGATAAACAAAGTATCAAAGCAGGTGAAAAAATAAATGTTATTAAGTTTGATAGGTTTAAGTTAATCGTAAAAAAGTGTGAAAATTAAGGAGGGAAAATGTCTACTTTATATGTAATAATTATATTAGCAATAATTGTTCTGTTAAAATCAATTAGAATTGTGCGTGAATATGAACGAGGTGTAGTATTTCGTTTAGGGAGATTATTAAGGGCAAAAGGCCCAGGATTATTTCTCTTAATTCCATTTATTGATAAGATGGTAAAAATAGGGCTACGAACAGTTACTATGGATGTTCCACCACAAGATATTATTACAAAAGATAATGTGCCTGTTAAAGTAAATGCTGTGGTATATTTTAGAGTAGTTAACCCGGAAGATGCTATTGTAAAAATTGAGAACTATGTAGCAGCCACATCACAGATTGCACAGACAACTTTGCGTAATATTCTTGGCAAGTCAGAATTAGATGAATTACTGTCAAAACGAGAAAAGATAAGTGCAGAATTGCAGAAAATCATTGATGAACAGACAGATCCCTGGGGCATTAAAGTATCAGTAGTGGAAGTAAAAGATGTGGAAATTCCACAGCAAATGCAGAGAGCAATGGCTCGTCAAGCAGAAGCAGAACGAGAAAAAAGAGCAAAAATCATTCATGCTGATGGTGAATTTCAAGCTTCTAAACAACTTGCCGCAGCCGCTAAAGTATTAAGTGAAAATAAAACATCTATACAATTGAGATTTTTACAAACCCTGACAGAGATTTCAACTGAAAAAAATTCTACTATTATATTCCCAATTCCAATTGATATGATATCTTTATTTATTAAAGAAGGCAGAAAAAGTTAAAGTAAAGTAATTCCTTATAGATGCGACTTGTACGAGTTGGATAAACTTATTGGGCTTTTACTATTTATATGATTGATAACAATAATATTGATAAAGTATTATGTATTCTGCGTTATTATTATCATAAAAATAAGAAACCAATTGTAACTCAGATTTCTGAGAGAGAAAAAAATCCATATAAAATACTGATAAGCACGGTCCTTAGTCTTCGCACTAAAGATAGAACTACATCTGAAGCTTCAAAAAGATTATTTGCAAAAGCAGATACACTAAAAAAAATGGTGCAATTATCTATACCTGAAATTGAACAGTTAATTTATCCTGTTGGATTTTATCATCGGAAAGCAAGAAATATTGCAGAAATATCTAATATCATTTTGGAGAAGTATAATGGACAGATTCCTGATAAGCTTGACGAATTATTGAAACTGCCTGGAGTTGGTCGGAAAACAGCGAATTTAGTCATTACTCTCGGTTACAATAAATTGGGAATATGTGTGGATACACATGTCCATCGTATTTCTAACCGTTGGGGATATGTTAAGACAAAATCACCGGAACAAACAGAATTTGCTTTACGAAAAAATTTACCTGAAAAATGGTGGATAGAATATAATGATTTATTGGTCTCTTTTGGACAAAACAATTGTGTTCCAATCTCGCCTTTTTGCTCCACTTGTAAAATAATAAAATATTGTCCACAAATTGGAGTTACTAAGCATAGATGACCATCAGATGCGAATTAAATTAGATGTCTGCAAGTATTGCTGTGTAAAGTTAATTTTGATATATACTTTTTATGTCGCTGCATTTTTTAAGCTGATAGAAGTCCACAATTTTAATCATGGGTATGAAAACTCATTCCAGAAACTCAACTCTGGTTTCATAATATATTCAAATGTTCCTAATTTGATATTTGTAATTATAATTTAGAAATTTTATTTTGTGTTTTTTGTGTGGCTTATGAATGGATTATTTATTACATTTGAAGGCATTGAGGGCTGTGGGAAATCAACACAGGCAAAGATGCTAAATGATTATTTGGTCAAGAAAGGGCATTCTACATTATTGACAAGAGAGCCTGGTGGACCTCCTATTTCAGAGGCAATCAGGAGAATACTACTTGACAATGGATTCTCAAATATGGATAGAATTACTGAATTATTCCTCTATTTAGCAAGTCGGGCACAGCATACAAAACAGTGGATTATTCCAGCATT